>CALJTN010000001.1 GCA_937976175.1 uncultured Clostridiaceae bacterium
TCCATCAACTTGCGCCTAATGTGATTTCTGTTCGTCAGACCAGAGATTTGCCGCTGGCTTCCTTCAGATTCCTCGTCGCCAAGGACACCCTTGCCTTAAGCTATACACTTCCCACTACTAGGGCGTGTTCGGGACTCTCACTCGTTAGATTGCGCCCATGCCGGGCGCACTGCTAAGATAGAGCTAAAACACTATCTGTGTTTTAGCTCTATTACTACTAATTACCTGTAAAACCACTAACAAGACCCCTAAAAAAGTCTTTTACATCTTGTACAATATCCTCCATTAGCTTTGCTGTACCATAAACTGATGTTACCACAACTAAGACTTTTGCGTCTTCATACATCTTTGCTGAACTTCCACCATTTATTATCATGAGCCCATCTCTGTCAATTTTTTCAAATGTACAATTCATATTTATACCTCCTCGTATAATATTATGTTTACTCACACTTCTAAAGCCTTCCACCAGCACCTGGTATTGGTGACGCTGCACTAGTCCATACATCAGTAATGGCTCTAGCAATACGACCAAGTAATTCTCCTAGTAAATAAAATACTCCTTCATCGTTACTTGCTGCCCCACCATTTACTGTAGTTAGCTCTTCAAAAGTTAGAGCTTCAAACATGTTTTTATCTACCATAAAACTTCTCCTCTCTTAGCATATTTCAAATTGTATACTACCTAACTTTAATATAAAAGTGCAGCCAACACCTGCTCTTCACCCCGCGGTTAATGAAGTCACATGTTGTTTTTTATACAATCTGATATATTATAAACTAAGAGAGCCTTTCTCATGGATCTCGCATGCGCCAACTTGTTACCCGGGAAGTGGCTTCTCTTAGTTTACAACCAAAACCTATAAGTATTTACTTATCTTAGTGTCGTTTCCAAAGGCTGCCTTTTTATTATATGACTTGTCATTATTTATTACAAGGGTGATCTTTTATCACCCCTGCGTTTGATTATGGTTCGTTCGCAATAATACAAAATTACAAATTCATCTTCATACCGGTTCCAAAGTTGCGTATAATGCATCTTCCGCAGAGTCTGGGAGACATCCCTTTTGAATGCCAGTTAAAGATTTCATAAACAATTACTAATATAAAGTTTTAATGAATACAAATATTTAGAAATTCTTTTCGATATGTTTAACTTCAGCATTTTTTCCTCCACACTTCAACAAATGTTTCAGTATACCCCTTCTGAACATATAACATAGACATAGTCCAATCGCTAATACAGATGCTGACATAAGGAAAAATCTCATTTCCCTTATATAAGAAAAGTCAAAGAAATACAAAAATATTATACAGACTAGATTATAAGAAAAATGTAAGAGAACGCATCCAAGTAATGAGCCTTGCCACAAATATATGAGTGCCGATACTATACCAAACAAAATGGAATCATAAACAGTTTTATGCAGAAATCCAAACAACAAAGCTTGTACCAATATAGCTAACTTAATACCAATTCCACTTTCTCTTAATTCTTTAAATAAGATTCCTCTTATTATAAATTCCTCTGTCACTGCAACAATAGCACAAATCACCGCAACCTCTAATATAAAGTTAACAACTGGGTGAATCCCATTTATCGTACTTTGAATCATTGGAAATGAGATAGCTTTTGTTTTAACAATATTAATAATGTTAAACAAAGCTGACCAAGAAAGTCCAAGCGCTGCAATAATAAAAAGATCGATATTTTTTGATTTTGGTAGCTTAGTATATTCCTTAAGGTTATTTTTAGTTAGCTTTAAATAAGCAATGAACATCAGCATACTAAGAGTTTGTATCAAAAGTGTCATAAAAGGCTTATATTGCAACAAAATATCATTAATCTCAAATTCATACAACGCTCTACCAACTCCCGCAGTCCTTAAAATAATGTATTTAAACAGATATTTGCCTATGACTTGAGAAATTGCAAGTAGCAAGACTACAATTATTACTTTTTTAATAACGGCATAAACTCTCTTCATAATTCCTCCTTGTAACTGTCGGTATGAGTTTCAATTTACTTAATACCTATCGAACTTACTCCTCAGTTTTTTTAACTATCATTATTCATAAAACACGCACACCTGCAAGCAGCTATCCCGACAGAGAGCATAGCTCATATCACTGTTTGCTTAAAAACGGGTTAGACACAAGGTATGTGTTGTATTGCCGATAATATAACTAACATGCTACAAAATGTATTCGCAATTAAATAATACTAACTGCTCACACTATCTATCGCTTCTACCACTATAGGCTCTTCAATAATTTCTTCTTCTGCCTCTTCCATAAGCCTAAATTTCCAAAGTAAATAAAACGCTATAGCTCCTAGTATAAGACTAAGTGATATAAACACTACACTATAGCTGTCAAATATGCTTTGATCAGGAACTCTGCTCATTATTACCGAAGTAGTATTATAAAAGACATGTATGGCAATAGCCGCCCAGATTGATTTGAACCATATATATACCAGTGCAAATACTATTCCTATGACTACCGTATAAACACCCTGCACCAGGTTGCCGTGAAATATGGCAAATGCAACTGCCTGCAGTAATACAGCAACTCCAACAGGCATACTCTTGCGAAGTTCATTATATATAAGTCCTCTGAACAATATTTCCTCAAATACAGGTGCAACTATACCTACTGTAAATACAACCCCTATAAAGCTGCCATCCATAAGAGGCTTTATAAGCTTCTCAAAGTCTGCCACATGGTCTTTTAGTACAGTAGCACTAACCATATACTGCATTATGTAGGTTACAAGGATGTTTAATGCTGCTCCTGCAGTTGCTATAATGCCGGCTTCCTTAAGCCCTATCTTCCTAAGACTTATAAAAGAGAAAATGCTCTTCTTTCGTATAACGAATATAAGCCACAACAGCATAAAGGCTGCTAAGCTGGTAGCTACCAGTATAACCCCTGTATATGCTGCAATTTCTCCCTGAAGTCCTGATGCAGCATCAGTACCAACCTGCCCCGATGCAATCATCTTAACTGCAAGGAATATTCCTACGGCTATGCCTACTATTAATACCGCAACGTAGTAGGTTATGATATAGAGCAGTGTTAATCCCAGTGATTTTAATACTTTTTTCAAGGTCTCTACCTGCTTTCTTTTATATTTACTACATAAAAATCTTTTCTAATATGTATTCAAACTTATTTATTCCTCAGTTTTGTAAGCAATAGCATATGCATCAATAAAGATCAGTTTTTCCCTATTCTAAGTAGTTTATCTGCTTTTATAGACATGTTGACTGGAGGTCATGCATACAGTCACTTTAATGCCTTTAATAGGTCTTTTTATTTTTTTCAAATTCTATTTTTTCGAGCTTGCATTTTTTTACCGAGGCATTTATCAATACTTTATACATACTATAAAACACTGCAGTTAAAACAAAAAAATTAAT
>CALJTN010000002.1 GCA_937976175.1 uncultured Clostridiaceae bacterium
TCTCAACTGCATTTTTTCCAATAGATTCTAGATTTTGAACTGTTCCAGTGATTTTATCTTCATTTCCATTACTTTTAAAATCAATTTCCCTTACTTCGCCTCTAAGATATACGTTCATAGCCCTCTGAAACATCACTGAGCTTACGTATTTTTTCATAGTTTTATTATTAAATTCAAACATATTTTGGGGTGTTCACATCCTTTTTTCATAAGTGATTAGCTACTAGGTTTTATATTTTAAATCAGCATCTCAAAGTTGCTTATCAGCTGAGGTGTTGCAATATTAATAACTTCAGAAGGAGATTTTCACTTTTGTAGACCTCTGGAGCAGATAACAAGTACCAATTTTTATCACCGCTGAAGGTTTCTCTTTGTTATAGTGTTCCTTAGGATTTTTGGTATATTCCTTATTTACTATTATAATATAAAAATACTAAAAAGCATCTGTAATTATTATACTTATAACAAAACTTGTTGGTATGAGAGGATAAAGTGCACTTATATTATATTGATAGTTGTCTTGAAAAAAAATAATTTCTTTAAGCCGTTAGACTAATTTTATATAAAAAATGAGTAGCAATAATAGCTACCCAAGTAGGTTAGTTAAATCAATATGCCCAGCGACAGCTTATAAGGCGTGAGCCACAGTTATGGCATCTACTTTATTCATAGAATTCCAAAATAAATCTTTTAAGGTAGAGAGGTGATATCCTACATCATAATAAGTTCTAAATTAAATTGGCATAGACAATGCTCATAAAAAATAATCTATGGTTAACGAAGTCATATTTCATTGGCTTTAGCCATTATTGTGTCGGTGTCAATTATTTTAGAAGAAACACCAGAGAGAGTCTAGAATGAATATATTCCATAGCCTCAGTTTCTGAAAGTCCCTCAAAAGATGTATTTAAATCCTCTACACAATGCAAATCCCCCAAAAGTCCACTATCAACCACGTTTTTCTAAGCATCTAACAAATGAATCAACTATATCAGCATCAAATTGAGTTCCCTTATGTGCTATAAGTTCTTTTATTGCATCTGAATTAGAAAGTGCCTCAATTCTGTAGGAACGACTGCTTGTCATAGCATCGTAAGCATCTGCAACGCAGACAATTCTTGCTAGAATATCAATATCATCTCCCTTAAGGCCGCTTGGATATCCTTTTCCATCAATTCGCTCATGATGATGCAATACAATTTTTATACTACGGTGAAGAAACTCTACATCCTTTAATATGGTAGCTCCTATGAGTGGGTGTTTTTTTATGGCATCGAATTCTTCAGCTGTAAGTCTTCCTTTCTTTCCTAATATTTGTTCTGGAATTCCTATTTTGCCGATATCATGCAATATACTACCAAACCGAAGTTCAGACTTTTCATGACTGTTCAATCCAAGTTCCTCCGCTATGATCATTGCATATTCTGTAACACGCTCACAATGGCCTCTGGTATAAGAATCTTTTGCTTCTATAGAATTTGCTAGAACTTTTATTGTTTCTAGGTAGTTAGCTTTATTTTCTGCTAGCAAGCTTTCTAACTCTTCATTCATGGCGGTGGTTTCTTCGTATAAAGCATTAATTTCATCAGCTTGAGACAAAACTTCTTGATTCTTGTTTTTCAAAACTTCCTCTCGATTTAGCCTCTCCAAAAGCAAGGTACGAATATTATAAGCCATTCCATTAAAGCTATTACTTAAGATTTGAAATTCATCTTTAGTCTGTACATTTGTAGTAACATTGAAATTGCCTATTGAAATCTGTTGGGTAGCTTCTGTAATAGCTTCAATAGGTTTAGAAATTTTTCTTGCGTAATAAAAACCAAAGAGTACAGAACTAACAGATCCTAATAAAAAAATAATTAGAATGATTCTTATATGATAACTAAGATTTTTTTGAAGATCCTCTTCGTTAAAGATAATTTCAATTACATTTATTTTATTTGTATTTTTTGCTTGTAAAATTTCATAAGGAATATAAGTATAGATGATTTTTTTACCATTATACTCTCCTTTAATTTCCACGGGTTGCATGGCTGTTATGGCTTGTTTTGCATATTTAAGCCGTTCTCCTTGTAGGCTCATGGAGGTGTTAGAATCAGACTTATTATATCCACTACCGTCTTCTGAATATAAGGAGATACTTTCCACAAAGGTGTTTTCTTTTACAATACTATGTTGAAAGCTATCAAAGCCTAGTTCTAAAGGAACTTCTACATAGTCAGCTATGGTTATCCCAACTTCTAGTATATATTCTCCATCTGCAGTAGGCAGATAAGAATACTGCTTTAAATTAGAGTTCACTATAGACATGTTTAGCCTGTCTGATACAAGAACTTTATCAGCACGTATTTTATTCAATGTACGAACAAAGTCAGGAAATTCACTAAAATCTAGCCCTAAATCCTGTTTATCCGTTGAAGCTACAATTCTATTACTTTTATCTATGATATATACATTAAAGCCCTTTCTATCTTTGATATAAGTGGTTAAATTAAATTCTATGTTTTTCTCTTGGTTATATTTTTCCCATAACTTTTGTAATATTTCTTTCGCAGTATTTCTAGCACTTATTTCGATGAGAAGATAAGTATAGTCTGCGTTATGTAAATTATTGACGAATCTATCTTTAATTAGTTGTTGTTTCTGTTTAAAATCCTTTTCAAGTGTGCTTTTCATGTGTAGGTAGTGAAAAATGCCTGAAAAGCTAGAGACTGTAGTTATAATTATAAATAGTAATAAACT
>CALJTN010000003.1 GCA_937976175.1 uncultured Clostridiaceae bacterium
CAATAGAGGTAAGGCAGCAGCAGCTTTCGGCTCATACGGATGGAGTGGAGAAGGAACTGCTATGCTCACAGAAAGGCTAAAATCTTTAAAGTTTAAAGTTCTTCCGGAAGGATTGAGATTCAAGTTCGTTCCTGATAATAAGGAGTATGATGCGGCTGATAAATTTGTAGAAGAGTATTTACAACTTTTTAATTAGAAACTCATTACATTTGCTTAAATTAAAGTATCTTCATAACAAAAAGGAAAGTCTTACTCTTTAAGTAGGATTTTCCTTTTAAATTATAGAGAATTATAAGTATTTTGAAGTCCAGTCAAGTAAATCCACACATAAATTTATAGTTCCGTCTGTATGATCTAGTAAATCATTTAGTTCTACAAAATCCATTGATTTAACTAATCTTGTTTTCATTAAAAATTTCAGTGTATATTTAACTTCTTCTATAGACATACCATTTTCAACAGGTGTTCCTGTGCCTGGTACATGTTTTGAGTCTAAGCAATCAATATCAAAGCTTAAATGAACAGCGTCTATTTTATTTGCAATAAGTTTATTATGTATTTCTTGCAGGATATCTTGGACACCTTTTGTTCTAACATCCTCAGTAGTATAAACATTTAATTTTTTATCTTCAATAAGCCTTATTTCGCCGGCGTCTAAATCTCTAGCTCCTATTATAAATACATTTTCAGGTTTAACTTTATCTCCACTGTAATAGACTTCAGTTAATGATGTATGACCTATACCCATAGCAGCGGCTAAGGGCATGCCATGAATATTTCCTGTAGGCGAGGTTTCAGGGGTATTTATATCACCATGGGCATCTACCCAAATAACAGCAAGATTTTCATAATATTTGCTTGCTCCAGATATACTTCCAAGTCCTAAAGCGTGGTCTCCACCAATTATTAGTGGAAAAGTTTTAGAGCATAAAGAACTATATACTTGGTGTGCTAAGTTAGTGGTAACCTGCATAACGGGAGCAAGATACTTCATTTTATTATGTAAGGAATATTTATCTTCTGGGCAAACCTGAGGGACATAAAGATTTCCCATATCATAAACAGTATGGTTATTGTTCTCAAGTATCCCAATTATATTCTTTTCTCTTAGTCTTTCAGGGCCCATATCCACACCTTTATTGTCGCAACCCAAAAATAATGGAACTCCAATTAAATTTATTTTCATCCTATGTACCTCCAACTTAAATATTTAGTCCAAAAAAAGATTATATAATAAAATATCAAAATATATAAGTAGTTTTTAAATACACAGAGAATTAAAAATATTTTAAATGTAAAGAATATAATAAAAACTATATTAAATAATATTATTATAACTTTTTTATAGAAAAAAAAAGGTATTTCTAGTATGATTTATATAAGTATAGAATCGTAATGAAGAATTTACCAATGATGTATGGAGGGGATGTATTTTTGAACAAACAGTATATTATAAATTTTTTAAATGAAAATGACTTAAGTGACATAGTAGAGATTCAATATAAAAAGGATACCATAGCACTAAAATTCAAATACTATTATGATGAAGTAGAAATAGAAGCAGCTACATCTTATGCAAACGAAGAAGGAGATTTTAAAGAAAATAAAGAAGAATGGTATGAAGAACATTTCTTACCTTATTTAAGTGATATTTCAGCAGATAATGTGGAAGATATTATGGAAGAATGTGCGGAGGATATGGAAATTGAGTATGAATTTATAGGATGTGATATATCACAAGATGCATATGACTTTAATGAATTCGCTGTAGTTTTTTATGGTGCAGACGCAGATATAGAAATTGATGATATTTTAATTGAATTAGATATATAAATCTGTTTTTATAGTAATGCTTGGACATGTTAAGCCACTTTTTTGCAAGTGGCTTTAACTTTCTGATATTTAACTATAACTTCGTCTAATTGCTGACTACAAGATACCACTATTCTATCTGTAGGCTTTTTAAAATTTAGTAAAAAGTGTAATATTATTCGTAGGGATTCTAATTGTTTTTTTATAATTTTCAATTTAATATTCATATATTTATACCTCTTATTATTAATTTTGTTTTTGTGGAGTAAATACATTCTACCAAATTATTTAAGATATGTTAAATTTTTTTGTTAGTCATTAAAACATATAAAATTACATAATAGACTATAATTTTGGAAAATAGACGATAATAATATGGTAAAATATAACAAATTAACCTGTCCGCATGTTGAAAAAAGCTATTTGGTATAATATGTAAATGACGAAAAAAGTCTTAATTTTCTTGTGCTATAATTATAAACAATGGCATATGTTTGATTTCTACTATTTATGAATAAAAAAATTTGGTATAATAAAAAAGTTAAAAATAGTATAGGAGTGATATTGTGAGTATAGATGAATTAACTAGCAGAATAAATTATCTTTATAAAAAAAGTAAAGAAGAGGGACTTACGGAAGAGGAAAAGGTAGAGCAACAAGAATTAAGACAAAAATATATTGACAACGTTAAGAGAAATTTTAGGTCGCAGCTAGATACAATTAAAAAAGTATAGTTAGGTGACTGTGCACATGAAGAAATAATAAGTAAAGCATATTTTAAAAACAATAAATTTAGAAATCAGTAGGGAGGGGAGTTTCAATGGCCGTTACTATAGAGGAATTAATAGAACATTTTAATTTAGAGGTTTTAGTAGAAGGAGATAAGGGTAAGGTAATTAACGTTAGTGATCTTAATAGACCAGGACTTCAAATAGCAGGTTTTTATGAGTATTTTGATAGTAAGAGAGTGCAATTATTAGGTATGGCGGAGTGGAGCTTTTTAGATTGCATGGAGGCAGAACTGAGAAAGAAACGCTTAAAGAAATATTTTAAATTAGATACTCCTTGCGTAATTTTTACTAGGCAGCTTGAACCTCATAAGGAATTTGTAGAGGCAGCACAGGACAATGGCAGGTGGGTCTTACGAACGAAATTAATTTCCACAAGATTTATTAGCAAGCTTACAAATTATTTAGATAGTAAGCTAGCTCCAGAAACCAGGCTTCATGGTGTTCTAGTAGATGTTTATGGTATTGGAATATTACTAACTGGAGAAAGTGGCATAGGCAAGAGTGAGTGTGCCCTAGAACTAATAAAAAGGGGACATAGGTTAATTGCAGACGATGCAGTAGACATTAAAGAAATTGACGGTGTGCTGCTAGGGAGTTGTCCTTACATAACCTCAGGTATGCTTGAGGTTAGAGGTATGGGAATAATAGATGTGCCGGCAATCTATGGTATGAGTTCTGTTCTTAATACTAAGACTATTAGTTTGCTTATTTCTCTTAATCAGTGGAATGAGAATGAAGAGTATGATAGGCTTGGTATAGATAACGAATTTATGGATATTTTAAATGTACCTTTAAGGAAAATAACCTTGCCAATTAGGCCAGGAAGAAATATAGCAGTGATTATTGAAGCAGCAGCAGCTAATTATAGATATAGTTTAAATTCTAAGGTAACCCCTGTTGAAACCATAAATATGCGAATAGAGGAAGTAACTTCAGCACGAAGTGATTAATAAAAAAATAAAATTATTTTAATAATAATATGCAATTTATAAGTAGTATAACTGCAAAAATACATAGGAAATTCTTCAAATATATCATTTATTTGTAACATTTGAAAGTTTTATAAAAGCTTAGAGCAAGGTTGCTTACAATGGTATTTTATGCAAATTTTCTTGTTTGTAATTTAAGAGAATATTTAGTAGAATAGTAAATGTACATAGTATTTAGCAAAATAATAAGTATGAAAAGCATTTATAATAGGGGGGAAATAAACATGTCTGATGGTAAAAGTTTAGAAAAAAAGTACGATTTAGCTTGGGACAAATATACTAAAAGTGATTTAGAAAAGGTATTTGCATTGTCTGACAGTTATATAGATTTCATGTCAAAATGCAAAACTGAAAGAGAATGTGTAACAGAGTTTGTTACTTTAGCTGAGAAAAACGGGTACAAAAATATTGATACTTATATAAATGAAGGTACTAAACTAAAAACTGGTGATAAAGTTTATGCAAACTGTATGGGAAAAACTTTAGCATTATTTTTAATTGGTTCTGAACCTATTGAAAAGGGTTTTAAAATTTTAGGTGCTCATGTTGACTCACCTAGACTTGATTTAAAACAAAATCCATTATATGAGGATTCAGACTTAGCATTATTTAAAACACACTACTATGGGGGAGTTAAGAAGTACCAATGGGTTGCAATACCTTTAGCTATCCATGGTGTTGTAGTTAAGAAAGATGGCACAGTAGTAAATATAGTAATAGGGGAAGATGAAAAAGAACCAGTAGTGGGAATCTCAGATCTTCTAATTCACCTATCTGCAGACCAAATGGCGAAAACTATGGCAAAAGGTATTGAAGGTGAAGACTTAAACGTATTTATGGGAAGTATACCAGTAGAAGATAAGGATGCTAAAAATAGAGTTAAGTTAAATGTATTAAGACTTTTGAATGATAAATATGACATAGAAGAAGAAGATTTTGTATCAGCGGAACTGGAAGTAGTACCTGCTGGACGTGCTAGAAACTATGGATTAGATAGTAGTATGGTTATGGCTTATGGACATGATGATAGAGTTTGTGCTTACACTTCTTATGAAGCATTAATGAACATTAAAGAAACAGATAAGACTTGCATTGTTTTACTTGTGGATAAAGAAGAAGTTGGAAGTATTGGTGCAACAGGAATGCAATCAAGGTTCTTTGAAAACACAGTAGCAGAGGTTGTTAATTTAATGGGTGAATATAGTGATTTAAAAGTAAGAAGAGCCTTAGCGAATTCTAAAATGTTATCTTCTGACGTAAGTGCGGCTTATGATCCAAACTTTCCATCAGTTATGGAAAAGCGTAATTCTGCATACTTTGGAAAAGGTGTAGTTTTGAATAAGTATACTGGGTCTAGAGGAAAAAGCGGATGTAACGATGCAAATCCAGAGTTTATTGCTCAGCTTAGAGGTATAATGGAAAAACATAATATTTCATGGCAAACATCAGAACTTGGCAAGGTAGACCAAGGTGGTGGTGGTACTATAGCTTATATATTAGCTGAGTATGGTATGCAGGTTATTGATTCAGGCGTTGCTCTTCATAACATGCATGCACCGTGGGAAATTGCAAGTAAAGCAGATATATATGAAGCATTTAGAGCTTATGAAGCTTTTTTAATAGAGATTTAGAAAATAAAAAAGGGGATGTGAAAACATCCCCTTTTATGATTCTAGTGCATTTACAAAGATGGCTAGCTCATTATTGCTTAAGGAAACTGAACCGATAACACCATGACTGGTATCAGAAGTTGTAATTCCATGAAAATCTGAACCCGCAGTAATTATCTTATTGTACTCTTTGGCTTTTGATTTTAAATAAGCTTTTTGTTTTTTTGTATTTATTGGATAGATGGCTTCAATACCGTCAAAATCGAAGCTTAACATTTCATCTATAGAAGAATTTTTAATTAGCACGGGGTGTGCAAGCACAACTAATGCATTAAGATCCTTTAACATAGTTATACCCTGGGCTGTTGAAATTTTCTTAGTTTGAACATATGCGGGGCTATCATCTGAAAGCAAATTATCAAAGATATATTTCCAATCATACTTATAACCAGCATTCATTATAGCTTTAGCTATATGGGGTCTAGCTATTACCCCTTTAGCCTCATCTAAAATTTTTTCATAGTCTAATTTTATCTTGAAAAAGGTATCTAAATTTTCTACTATTTTTCTAGCTCTTACTATCCTGTAATTATCCATATCCTTTAAGAAATTCTGAAAATCTTCATCTTTATACTTATCATCCTTAAAATAACCCAATATATGGATGCTTTCATCATTGTGAATAGTAGAGAGTTCTATGCCAGGTATTACCCTTATATTTTTGATTAGACCTTCCCTTATACCTTCCTCAACACTTAAAGTAGTGTCATGATCAGTTATTGAAATAATATCTAAACCCTTTATAGAAGCTGTATAAATTAATTCCTTAGGATTTAGTTTTCCATCAGATGCATTTGTATGAAGATGGAAATCCCCTCGATTGTACATATAATCCCCTCGAATCTTTGATTTGTTATTTGTTTTTATGTGTCTAATATCATTTTACATAATAATTACAAATAATTAAAGGGGTTTGTAATAAATAGTAATTATTATTTGAAAAGCAAAAAATATGCGAACTGCGTTTATGGTTCTTATTTTAATCCTAATGATTTTGTGTAAATAATTTGATATAATAAGTAATTATAAGAGAATAGGAGAAGGTTTATGTTTTTGATGATAGATAATTATGATTCCTTTGTGTATAACCTAGTTAGATACTTTGAAGAGTTAGGTGAGGAAATATTAGTATATAGAAACGATAAAATTTCATTAGAGGAGATTAAGAGAATTAAACCTGAAGGCATAATTATCTCGCCTGGTCCAAAAGCACCAGAACATGCAGGGATTTGTATGGAGCTAGTAGAAAACTTTAAGGGGAGCATACCTATACTAGGAATATGCTTAGGTCATCAAACTATTGGTAAGGTATTTGGTGGCACAATTGTTCAAGGACGTGAACCAGTTCATGGAAAAGTATTTAAAATTACTCACTGTAAAAAATATATATTTAAGAATATGATGAGTCCAATGAAGGTCACAAGATACCACTCTTTGGTAATAGACAGAGAATCTTTGCCAGAAGTACTAGAGATAACTAGTGAGACTGAAGATGGAGTTATAATGGGAATAAGACATAAGCACTATCACATTGAAGGAGTACAATTTCACCCTGAAGCAGAGCTTACGGAATATGGACATGAAATTCTTAAAAATTTTATAAATGAGGTTAGAATTCAAAATAAATTTATTAAGAACTAAGGAGAAAAAATGAAGCTACTAATTGAAGAAATTCACACCAAACTTGATGGATTTGATATATACTCACTATTTAAAAAGGATTTAAATACTGTATTATTAGATAGTGCTAGGGATGAAGAAACCTTAGGACGATATTCTTTTATAGGTATTAACTGTTTTTTAAGCTTTAAAAGTAAAAATGGTAAGTGCTATAAGGGAGAAGAAGTATATATAGGGGACACCTTTGAAGAGTTAAATAAGATCCTGAAAGAATACGCTATAGAAAATAATACTGATCTACCCTTTGTATCTGGTGGTATAGGGTATTTTTCTTACGACCTAGCTAGGGAAGTTGAAGAGCTTCCTAATTTAGCCAAGGAGGATATAGATATACCTTATTGTTATTATAATTTTTATGACAATATTATTATTCTAGATAACTTCACAAAGAAAGTGTATATATCTGCACTAGGGATACTTAAGCCTCAGAGAGACAGTATTTATGATATAGCCTCTCGTATAGAAAAAGGTAATAAGGTTGTATATGAAAAAGTAGGAGATATAACAAATAGATTTACTTCAGGCTTTGAAAAGAGCAATTATATGAATACCATATCAAAGGTAAGAGCTTACATAAAAAGTGGAGACATATATATTACTAATTTGACTCAAAGATTTAGTTGCAATATAAGTAAAAGTGCATACGACATATACAAAGCTTTGAGACATATAAACCCGGCTCCTTTTGCTGCTTTTATGAATTTTGAAGATTTCAATATAGTATGCTCTTCACCAGAAAGGTTTTTAAGTATTAAAGATAGAAGGGTAGAAACCAGACCTATAAAAGGAACTATGCCAAGAGGAATTAGTGCAGAAGAGGATTTGAGAAATAAAAACCTACTAATAGGTAGCGAAAAGGATAAGGCTGAACTTCTCATGGTAGTAGACCTAGAGCGAAATGATTTAAGTAAAGTTTGTAGACCAAGTTCAGTTAAAGTAACAGAACTTTTTAAATTAGAGCAGTATAGTACAGTGTTTCACTTGGTAGCTACAGTAGTAGGGGATTTAAAAGAGACTGTAAGCCCTCTAGAATGCATCAAAGCTTGCTTTCCCGGCGGTTCTATAACAGGGACACCTAAGATACGCTCCATGGAGATTATTGAGGAATTAGAGCCTGTACGAAGGAACATATATACTGGAGCGTTAGGGTATTTAGGCTTTGATGGTAATGTAGATTTGAATATAATTATTAGGACAATCTTAATAAAAGATAATAAGGCTTACTTTGGGGTAGGTGGGGGAATCACTTGGGACTCTAAAGAAGGGCTAGAGTATGATGAAACCTTAGATAAAGCAAGGGCATTGATGCGAGCACTATAGGTGGTGCCACCCACATGGCAAGTGGCAACTTTGCCACTTGCCACGTGGGTGGCACCAGAGGGGGTATATTGTGATATTGATAAATGGTGACTTAAGTGAGGACAAAATATTTTTAGATAGTGGTTTCTTCTTTGGAAGAGGAGTCTTTGAGACTATATTAGTTAAAGAAAAGCCAATACTTCTTGAAGCACATATACAAAGGCTAAATAAGGGGCTCAATACACTAAACGTGAATAAAAAAATTACTGAGGAAGAAGTCTATTCTGGTATTCAAAAGTTGAATTGTAAAAACAGTGTACTTAAGATTATGGTATCTGAGAAGAATACTGTAATTAGTACAAGAGAGCTTCCATATAAAAACAGTGATTATGAGAGAGGATTTTCCATAGGCTTAAGTGATGTTAGACGTAATGCACATTCAAATTTAACTTATGTGAAATCTTTTAATTATGTGGAAAACATACTTGAGCGGGATAAAATTATAAATAAGGGATATAACGAGGCATTATTTCTAAACACAGAGGGATTTATAAGTGAGGGAGCGATAAGTAATATATTTTTTATTCAAGATGGAATTATATTCACTCCGAAGATTAAATGTGGGTTACTACCGGGTATTATACGAGAGTTTGTTATACAAAATTCACTATCTATAGGATTTAAAATACAAGAAGGTGAGTTTACCTTAGATAGGTTAATGGAAGCCCAGGGGGTTTTTATAACAAATAGTGTTATGGGCATAATGAAGGTTAGTAAAATTGAAGGTAAAGTTATTAATGAAAGTATGGTTGTATCTAAAATAAAAAGGTATTATGATAGGTATATAGAAAAGTATAAGGAGTAAGGCACACTCAAATATATAATAACACAACGGATATTTCAATGTGTATTCATACTACTCTAAAGAGGTGGGAATCATAGATAATAATTTAATGAATGATAAAATCAATCTTATTATAGAAAATCATAGCTTTCAGTATAATTTAAGAAAGATAGAGAACTTAGAAAAACACAGAGAATTTTGCAAGCACGATATGCAGCACTTTTTAGATGTGGCACGACTTATGTACATAATGAGTTTAGAAAATACATTGAAGATACCTAGATATATGATTTATGCAACTGCACTTTTGCACGATATAGGTCGGGGGCAGCAGTACGAAAAAGGGATTCCACATCATATTGCAAGTATAGAGCTTGCTAAAGATATATTGCAGCAGTGTAAATATGATACTGGAGAAATAGAGGAGATTCTAGAGGCGATAGAAAATCATAGAGGTAGCACTGAAGAGTATAATAGTTTAAGTAATCTATTATATAGGTGTGACAAGCTTTCAAGAAATTGTATTCATTGCACTGCTATTGATGGGTGTAAATGGTCAGCGGAGAAGAAAAATTTGAAGGTAACATACTGAAGGGACAGTTAAGAGTTGAGAGTGGACAGTTGACAGTGAAGGAGATTTTTTGCTGTGGCAGAAAATTATAGAATAATGAATTTGGGGGAGTCAGTTTATGAAGATAGGAAACATAGATTTTGAAATAGGTAAAAGAACTTACATAATGGGAATTTTAAATGTTAC
>CALJTN010000004.1 GCA_937976175.1 uncultured Clostridiaceae bacterium
GTTAAATATTTCAACAGGAAAATTGAGAATTTGTTAAGTTATTTTTATTAAAAAGTTAATTTTATATAGCTTCTGAACACCGTTATTAAATTACTAGAGAGGGGCTGAAAACT
Source organism: uncultured Clostridiaceae bacterium (assembly GCA_937976175.1). GTDB lineage: Bacteria > Bacillota > Clostridia > Clostridiales > Clostridiaceae > Clostridium_AD. The sequence goes on from CALJTN010000004.1 coordinate 114, forward strand.
GATGAAGTTTACAAAATATAACACTCAAGTACCGTTTATAATAGAGAAGGATGGAATTATTATAGATCTAAACCCTGCCTTAATAGAATTATCAGGTTTTATCAAAGAAGACTTAATCAACCATCCCTTTAACAAAGTATGGTATGAATTGTTGCGTATCACTGTGCAACCCCGTTCTACTGGATTAAAGCAAGAAGCATTTCTGTTTACAAAGGCCCTCAGTGTACGATGCATAAACATTTCCGCAAGTAAAAACCTCCTAACCAGTGAGACTAAGTATATAATTAGTGAAATTCCAAATTCAAGGTTTGAAGAGAGAAACCTTTACTTGATGCAGTTAAGTAAGTCAGACTTGGTTGGTGTTGCAGTCTATAGTGTACCTAATATGATTCTGCTTAAAGCTAATGAAAAATACCTGGGTTTTCTCCAGCCCCCATTTAATAAAGAAGCAATTAGCATAGGCCGGAGAATTGAAGAAATTATACCCAAGTGGAAAGGTAGTCCTGTAGAGGGTTTTTGGAAGGAAGCTATGTGTACAGGTAGAGTAGTCAGTGTAAATGAATATGAACATATAGGCTACAAAAGAGGCATTACCTATTGGGATTCAATTATAACTCCTATACCTGAAGAAAATAGAATAAAGTATGTGGTGAGTAATACATATGAAGTAACTGAAAGGGTTATAAACAGAAAAAAAGTTAAAGAGCAAATGGCGGAAATCAATCTTAAAAACAAGCAATTAGAAGCAATCTTTGAAAGCATTCAAGACAACATCTCTGTCTTCGATAAACAGGGAAGATATCTGAAAAAGAGCAGTTCATCTGGCAAGCTTTTTCAGCCTACTGATAATAACGTTTGGACAGTTACAGCTAATAATAATTTCTTTGATTTGGAGGGGAGGGCTCTTCCTAAAGAAGAGCTATGCCATTCTAAACTTATGAAGCATCAGAATGTAAAAAATTTAAAAGTTAAGATGACCACAAATAGAGAAGAAAAATACCTCGATGTCAGTGGAGTACCTATATTAAATGAAGATAATCAATTTGAAATGGGAGTTATGTTTAATATAGACATTACCGAAACCATAAATTTAACAAAAAATCAAAAAATTTTAGAACAAACTCAAAGGCAGCTCCTACAAGCAGAAAGGGAGAGAAATGAAACTCTTGAGAATGCAATTGAAATGAAAGATGATTTTTTATCCCTTATTTCTCACGAACTTAGGACCCCTCTTAATGTTATAAATTCAGCTGTTCAGGCTTTGAACTATATTTGTGCAGATGAGCTTTCGGATAAGGCTAAGAAATATCTTGGGATGATAAAGCAAAATACTCATCGGCAATTGAGGCTGGTCAATAATCTTCTGGATATTACTCGGGATAAGGCTAATCGCATTAATCTTCATAAAAAGAATATTGACATAGTTTTTCTATCAAAGGCTATTTTAGACTCTGTACATACCTACGCTTGTCAAAAGGGTATCAATTTAGTGTTTGAATCCTCACTAGATTATAAGATTATAGGAATAGATGATGAGAAATACGAGCGAATACTTTTGAATCTTCTTTCTAATGCTATTAAATTTACTCCGGAAGGCAAATCCATTAAGGTTAAGCTACGTACCGTAAAGAGTAGCATCTGTATTGAAGTTAAGGATGATGGGATAGGGATACCTGCAGATAAAATTAATATAATCTTTGAGAAATTTGGACAAGTTGATAGCCTGATTTCAAGACAAGCAGAAGGTGCTGGCATTGGACTATCCCTTGTTAAGAGGTTTGTTGAGGTATTAGGTGGAAGCATATCTGTGAAAAGCACGGTTGGATTAGGTAGCATTTTTACTATTTTACTTCCCTGCGAAAAAATTTTAGATGAACAGGGTGAAAACCCAAGTGAAGATTTTATGAACAACCGCCTTGTGGAAATTTCAACTGTAGAATTTTCTGATATATACTTATAGAGTATCCTGTTGGCTTTTTACCAAACTTGCCACTTGCCACTTGGGTGGCACCTCTCATGAAAACAAAATGGAAGCCTATATTTGAGGCCTCCATTTTATTTTCTATTATATTTTCTATTCTACTTTTTCAAACTCGTCTTTTGAAACTCCACATATTGGGCAAACCCAATCCTCTGGAATATCCTCAAACTTAGTTCCTGGTGCTATTCCTCCATCTGGATCTCCTTCTTCTGGGTCATATATATACCCACATGGTAAACAAAGATACTTATCCATAAAAACATCTCCTCTTAATTTATTTAATATTAACTAATTAATTAATATTCTACCCTATACTCTTTCCAAAATCCCTGCATCTTTCTAAGGCGGCTTCATCAGGGTTCCACAGTTCTCTTATACCCTGATTTATTATTTCAAATCCTGCTTTATTTAGTTCTTCTGTAATTATCTTAACTGATTCACCGCTCCAACCGTAACTTCCAAAGGCGGCTGCTTGCTTATCCTTAAATCCAAGTCCCTTTATCATCTCTAATATAGCTGCTGTAGAAGAGAGAATTCCTTTATTTATTGCTGAAGAGCCTACAAGCACTACCTTGGATTTAAATACTTCTGTAATAATATCATTTTTATCATTTTTTGAAGAATTAAAAATCTTTATTACAACATCTTTATCTACTGATTTCAATCCTTCTGCTATTTCCTCTGCCATTCTTCTTGTAGCATTCCACATGGTATCATAGATTATCGTAACTTGATTTTCTTTATAATTTTTTGCCCAATCCATATACTTATTCACAATCTCAAGTGGGTTTTCTCTCCAAATAATGCCATGCCCTGGACAAATCATATCTACTGGTAAATTAAAGCTTAATACTTCTTCAATCTTCTTCACTACCAGTGGGCTAAAGGGTGTTAAAATGTTTGCATAATACTTTATTGCTTCTTGAAATAATTCTGCACTATCAACTTTGTCATTATACATAAGTTCTGAAGCATAATGCTGACCAAAAGCATCGTTACTAAACAATATATTTTCTCCACTTAGATACGTGAACATACTATCTGGCCAATGGAGCATTTTTGCCTCAACAAATATCAATTTATTTTTTCCTATTTCTAGTGTATCTCCAGTCTTAACTTCAACAAAATTCCAATCCTCATGATAATGAGCTTTTAATACTTTTGCTCCATTTTTAGTGCAATATATGGGGGTATTGGGTATTTCTTTCATAAGCTCTGGTAAGGATCCACTGTGATCAATTTCTGAATGATTTGCAATAATATAATCAATTTTGTTTAAATCTATTTCCTTTTTTAGATTAGCAACAAACTCTTTGGAGAACGGTTGCCATACCGTGTCTATAAGTACAGTTTTTTCATCTCTAACTAAATATGAGTTATATGAAGATCCTTTATGTGTGGAATACTCTTCACCATGAAAAGTTCTTAAATCCCAGTCTATTTTCCCAACCCAGGTAACTGCATCATTAATTCTAAATGACATAAGCATCATCCTTTCCTTGAATACTTCTAAATAACACATGCTATGTACTTCAATATTTTTATTTTAAATCGTGAAGGAAATTATATATCCATGAAACATAGTCTATTTTATCTAGTTATAACGCTTTCATTTTAGGATACAAATACATATCTTCTTTAGATATTCTCTCTTCTAGCACTTTTATTATTTCCTTACTTCCTTTTAAAAATCCATCTAAATCACTTAAAATTTTAGTCTTCGTATTAAACTTATTTTTATAGGAATTAAATCCCATATGAATATTGCCCATTTCCTCACTATATTGTTTTGCAATTTGTTTTAACTGCTTATCATTACTTTCAATTAAGGCTGGATACAAAAATTTATCCTCTGAATTCATGTGGATATTTACTTTGCCTGCCAATGTATTTATTTCTCTTACTAAAATATCTAATACTCCGTTTATCTCCTTTGAACTAAGTGCTTGTTTTATTTTTAAAACAGAATCCTTTATTTCTAAATGCTGTCTTTCTAAATTATTTATATTTGCCATATTGTTTTTCCTCCTGTACCTATTATATTTATAGTTTTATAAATATTTCCTTTTAATCTATACTTTAAGTATACAGTTAATAAATTTTTAGTATGTGATTTAAAACACATACTAAATATATCAAGGTAGGAAAAAATAAATAATTTAAACTTGCCGCCCGGGTGGCAGCATTTTTAATTTGGATACACAAATATATTGTCTGGCTTTTGAATCTCTTTTATCTTATGAACTATTATAATTGGTAATTCCATTTCTATATCTGAATCCGTTTCTTTATACATAGTTGAATCAATGGTACCTTCTACCCTAAGCCATACCTCTTTTTCGAGAGTTCTTGCATTTGGCCATTTACTCATTAAGCCTACTACCTGTGAATCTGCTGCACAACAGGACATCATTAGTCTTGCTATAACAAATTCGTCGGTTTTAAAATCCTTATCCTTATATACAAATCCGTTAATAATAATTTTTTTGCCCTTATAGCTTTTTAGATTTTCTCCTATTTTACCTAGCTTTTCAAAATAGCTTTGGTCATCAAACTCAATTATTCCTTCATTCTCAATATTTTCTTCTTTTATAGGTATCTTTATTATATTAGTAGGAACCTTTGTAGTAATACTATTAGTTATATTCACACTTCTTTTCTCTGCAATGTTTAAATTTAAACCCTTTTGTGCTGCACCAAAACCTATAATTAAAGTTATGACTAAAACCATATAGCTCTTATTTATTGGTTTTCTACTTGGCACTGTAAAAATTTTTGTACATTGATATACCGATAGTACTCCAAATCCTACAAGGGAAAACACCATGTACTTTACCATTTTAGGACTAATAAACATGCTAATTTTGCCTGTAGATAGCAGGTAATAAAAAAATATAGTGAATCCTGAAAGTATTGTAAACCATATAAACTCGTCTATATTAAACCGTTTCACCTATATCACCCCCAGGATTTCTAAAAAATTAATTAAGTAACCTATGCAAAAGGTGATTACAGT
>CALJTN010000005.1 GCA_937976175.1 uncultured Clostridiaceae bacterium
TAAACTATTAACATCACTATTTACCATAGGCATAGTTTCAATATTAAAACTTAAATTTTCTTGCAAACAGGAAATTAATTCCTCTTTCCTCATAGTATCTGTTGTGGAGCCTCTCCTAATATAAAAAGCACCATTTTCCCTTAATTGATATGGTTTTTGTCCACCATCATATATGGTTATAATAACTAAGCTTTTCCCTTGATATAGTACAAGTTCTATAGATATTGGAATGGGGGGTTCACATCTAGAACTAATAATTTGTTGAAACTGTTCTTCTTTAAACTCAGAAGCATTAATACCTATAACTTTTTTTGTTTTATCTTCTACTCCAATAATAAAGTACCCTCTTCCTCCACGTGAATTAGCTATAGCACAGATATCTTTAGCTAATTCTTTTTTACCACTCTCCACCATAATATCGATTTTTTGTTTGAAATCTAATTTTGTTCCCTCGTCTCTCTTTAATAACATACTAATTTTTTTCATATCCATCTATCTCACTCCAACCGTGCTATAATAATATACTATGTTTCAAATTATACAATGTTTCGAAGATAATTAGGCATATGAAAGAAAATAGACTAGCATACTGACTAGTTATTTTTTGGAATATGCCTTACAGGTTACAACAAAAGACGATGGAATACCACCGCCTTTTTATTCGCTTATAACTCTATTCTTACCACTTTCTTTAGCTTTATAAAGCATTGTATCTGCTATTTTCAGCACTTCATCCACAGTCTTGTTCCCTTGGTAATAACTTATACCAAAGCTAGCTGTCACTGGTTTATCTATATTTTTATTTTTAATGTCTGTGATTTTTTTTCTAATATTATCAATTCTCTTATAAACTATATCCTGATTTTCCACTTCATCAATATATATGATAATCTCTTCTCCACCATATCTAGCCACTATATCTTCTTCATATAAATTGTCATTTATAATGCTTGTAACACTAAGCAGAATTTCATCACCAGCTTGATGACCATACTCATCATTTATTTTCTTAAAGTTATCAAGATCCACCATAACTATTGCAAACTTAATAGATGCATTTTTAATCAAATTATCTTCTATGGTATCAAAAAAATACTTTCTATTGTATATTCCAAGTAGTGGATCTCTAATTGAACTTTCTTTAACCTTAGCATATAATAAACTATTTTCGATAGCTATAGCAATTTGGTTTGCAATAGCTGAAATAAAATTTATATGTTCTTGGCTAAAAAAGTTCCACAATGTATGTTCAACTATTATATATCCTGTGAATTTATCTCTTAAGTTAATTGGTATGCCTATTATTGAGTGTATTTTATCCTTTGATAAATCCTCATCCTTAACACCCTTAGAATTAAGAATAAATAATTTACCTTCATTTAGGTCTACAAAATGCTCTTTAAACTTTAAGTTTAAATTTACCTCATGACTATTTGTTGCCTTAACTACCAAATGGTCAAGCTCAAACAAATATATGGATGAGTAGGTTACACCTAGAATACCTATAATCATGTCATTTATCATAGATATTAAGCTGGGATCACTTATATTAGAATTAATATATTTACTAATCTCAACAATATTAGTTAAGTTATCTAACCGTTTCTCCAATTTAGTATTCTTCTCGTTTATAATTTGTATGGTACTTTCAGCAAAACTTTGATAAGTTTCAAATTCTTCCTTCAATCTATCATACTTTTCTAATAATTCTAAACTTTTATTCATGCAATTTAACATTCCTTTTAACTCAAAGTATTATATTCTTATTTATCATATTATTAGTATACAACTAAATCTTCTAATTTCCTATCACTTTTTTATGATTAATGATAAAAAAAGTATACTTACTTCATAAATTGCTATCCTAACAAATTACTTTATATTTAAAATAATTGCGTAAAAAGCTTTTACTCAAAGTTCCTAGTATCTCCTGTGTTCATTATTTCTACATCTGCCTGTACTTCCAGTTCAGTTTTATTAATAATATCTTTAATCATTACCCTTGGATACTTTGCATTGAATTGTTCAGTTATATCAAAGATATCTACTCCCATATCCTTATATTTTTGAAACACCTCTTGCATAGCCTCTATGATATTACTTTCTGCCTTTTCCTGAATTTTATTTATATTTTCTTTTGAAAGCACAATAGATTTTTGTGCTTCTCCAAAATCTACATTAACCTTAACTTTCTTTTTTAAATGAACAATATTCTTATCATAGCTAATTTCAGTCTTAGTTCTACTTTTTTTTATTTCTAAAGTAACAAATTTTTCAGTATTACAAGGGTTAGTTACTTCTAAGGTACCCCCTTCAATGGTATTCACTAAAAAATTATACCCTTGACCTTCCGCTCTTGTTAATCTGTCTATCATTCTATCATCTTTAACTACTGCACCACCATTTACTTGTAATTTTGCTTCTAAGCTATCTCTTGGTATATCGATTATGGTTATTACACTACTTTTATCTCCCATAGTTCTTTGATTGAAAAACTCATTTAAACTTAGTACCACAGCTCTGGATGATGCTCCAATATTTTCTATAAGCTGCACTATAAAGGTTCCAATGTACTTCTCTTGAGTAATGTCTAGATTCAAAAGTTCTACTGGGTCACCTAAATATACCGCAACGTATGGTCTTAGAAGCAACTCTTGATCACGATCTAAAAAATCTTTATAAGTATCAAGACCCAGCTCTGCAGCCCTTTGAGTAAATATTACAGCTTTATTTTGCGTATAATTTAATTTATAACTAGAGGTAGCATTCATATTTCTCACCGCTTCAAACATTGTCTTCCCTTCTCCTTGAAATAAAACTCTTACATCCGTGCCTTGAGGTGCTAGGCCCCTTATTCCCTTAAAAGCTTCCGTATATAATATAATGCCCCCTTCACGATCTACATCTATTACTAACGCAGTAATAAATATAACCTTATTGATATCCTGATAACTAAAACATGAAGACATAATAAAACAATTTACTACTAGGTACCCTATAATTAATGTTTTTTTATACTTATTCATTATAACCATCCTTATCAAAAATACTATTAGATATGCTATTAAGGTCTCTTCTATATAACACATCCCTAAATTTAAAAGTTTCTAGTGTTCCTAAAGGAAATAAGTATGGATATCCACAACTCTCTAGGCCTGCCATATGGGAGATAAAAATAAAGAAACTAATATAAAATCCCGGAAGCCCTAGCATCGAGGAAAAGAGTATAATAATTAAATTCCATATAGCTATTCCTCCATAAAGCTTAGCCACTAAAAAAGAAGCTATAGAAGTAAGTGCTACAACTACCACCGTACTTTGAGAGGCTAACCCTGCACCTATGGCAGCATCTCCTAAAATTAAAGCTCCAACAATGCTAATTGCTTGCCCTATGGGCTGTGGCATTCTTATTCCTGCTTCTCTAAGTAATTCAAAGAAAAAAGTCATTAATAATAACTCAATAACCGTAGGTAGCGGTACCTCTGCTCTAGAAACTGCTAGTTTCATAGCAAACACCGATGGAATAAGTGAAAAATGAAAAGTAGAGATAGCTATATATATACCTGATAATAAAGTGGCTAGGAAGAAACTAAATGCTCTTAAAATCCTAGATGCATTAGCAAAGTATTTATTAGAATAATAATCGTCCGGCGTTTGAAAATTATCCACAAAAAAATGTGGTACTGTAATTACAAAAGGGGTTCCATCTACAATTATACCTATCCTACCTTCTAATATCTTAGCTGAAGCAACATCTACTTTTTCAGTACTTCCTACGGTATCGAAAGCTGTATTTTTATTTTTTAGCGCTTCCTCAATATAGTTTGTGTCTAATATGAACTCTAAGTTAACGTTACTAACCTTTTTTCGTATATAATCTACAAGTTTTTTTGGCGCCACACCTTCTATGTAGCATATTATAACTGTGGTATTTGATTTATTACCCAAAATAAAGCTTTCAAATTTCAAATTTGAATTTTTTATTTTTCGTCGTATAAGAGATACATTGTCTGCAGAAGATTCAACAAATCCTTCTCTTGGACCTTTAATAACATTCTCTGTAGTAGGAGCTGTTACACTCCGCCTTACAAAGCCCTTAGCTTCACAATAAATTGCTTTATTGTGAAAAGAAAATATTAATACCACATCTCCAGATAAAATGTGCGATATGGATTCATCATTGGTATTAATATCTCCAATACTATTAGCGGACAATACTTCTTTTTTTATATATTCTAAGTCCACCTTTCCAGTAGTATCTTCTATTAAAGGATTAAGTATATATTCGCTAATAAATTTAGGGTCGCATAAATCATCAATAAATACAGCAAAAATTATTCCTTGTGAGCTTTCTATTTCTCGATATTTTACATCGTAGCTATTTTTAAATTTTTCTTTGACATACTCAATTTTTATTTTTTCCATTTTCATCACCCTGTTTATTATTTGTAATATTTAAGTTTAATATTCTGAAATTGGGAAATGCTACTAATATAATGTAAATTTTATTGATATTGATTGAAGTATCAACATAAGGAGATAAAATGGATAAGATAAATACAAAACATTTAATGTTTATAATTTGGGGGACTTCAATTGTAGCTATGAAGACTTACCCCAATATCTTCATTATAAATGGAGGTACAGATTCCTGGATTGCCGTTACTATTGCCTCAATGCTTTTTCTTTTTTATTTTATTTATTTGCTTTTTGTTTGTAGAAAAAGGCAATGCTATAATATGCATGAAATATATCGTAAAGCTTTAGGCAAAACCATGGGGGATATGTTTTTAATACTATTTATAATAACCCTTGTTATTAGCTTAGTAGAAAGTGCTTCAGTACAAGCAAACGCCTTACATGTAAACATGCTTTCAGATACTCCCCCTTGGTTCTTTTTACTATTTATGGTTATTCCAGCAATCTACATTGTAGAGAAAGGTATTAGGGCAGTGAATATAGTTACCATTGTAGGTATCTTTCT
>CALJTN010000006.1 GCA_937976175.1 uncultured Clostridiaceae bacterium
TTTATTTTTCATATCACAGATAACTTTTTTAAGGTCTGCTTCGAAGGCATCTATATCTCCATTAAAATCACTTAAACTTACTTGATACAGGTGATTTTCAAAGCCTGTTGCCTTATTGTGGATATAGGTTAATTCATCAATTTCTTTAGCTAAGGTTCTAATTTCATTTAGTCTTTTTCGAGCCGCTTCAACTTCTTCAATGCTTACATTAAAGATATCCATAAATTTATTTATTTCATTTTCTACATCCTCTGCCTTATGACTATGTGGAAAGGAAAAGGGATAAACTTTAATTCCACGCAATTGAAGCACTTCAATAAGGGCCTTGGTATTAGAGCAGTCGCCCTCTACAACTCCAATTATCTCTTTTATATTGTTTTCAAGACATGCTCCATAAATCCCCTTTATCCAAGTGCAAAGGCTTTTAGGAAAACCATCTCTTTCAGCAATGTCTATATATTTTAAGTAGTCCTTAGAGGTTATAAAAAGATTATTTAAATCTACAGGAGTATAACTTGCTGCAATAAGAACCTCTGTTGGTACGGTAGTTGTTAAGCCTATTTTTTTCATTGTGATTCCCCCTAGTGAGTATAGTAGACATTTGACAGCTTATATCATATGTCTACTGTTCTAACTGTTCAAAAACTGAGTAAATAAAAAAGGGCATAAACCGCCCTTAAACAAAAAACTACCTAAAACGGTAGTAACGTCCTAGTTTTGTTTATAGACAGGATGGTTTAGAACTGTCTTATTTAAGTTTTATCTTTATAGAGTTTACTATATGTTGCTCCGTATGTCAAATAAAAAAGTGCCGTCCACGTGGCAAGTGGCAAGTCAGTGTTTTAATATGGTTAAATATGAACAGATTTAACTCGATGTTTATTGCAAACTTATAATATGGTAATATATACATATAATAATGAGTTAAGTGACTTATGCGAGGGGGATTACTATGATTATAACATGCATATCAGCATCAAATACAAAATTAATGGATAAGAAGAGTACATCAACTAAAGTTTGCTACTTAATAAAAGATATGATTGTTAAGTATGATAAAGAGGATATATCCGTTGATATAATTCCATTAATGGATTATGACATTAAACCATGCATTTTCTGTGGAGGTTGTTTTGAAACTAGTGATTGTGTATATGATAAGGAATTTAATAGAGTATTTTCGGAGTTATTAAAATCTGATGGGATTTTTTTTGTTGTACCACATTACTCACCCATTCCATCTAAATTAATTATGATATTTGAGAAAATAAACGAAATTCTTTATGCTAACTGGATAAAGGATGCAAAATACAAATCCCCACTAAGCAATAAACCAGTGGGGATAATTGGACATGGTGGTATGGTTGAGAATGATAAGGTTTTAAAATATTATCATGATAATCTTATTACTCCAGTAGCAGATACATTAGCATCACTTTCTTTCAACATCGTAGGTATTGATGATAGATTTCCTAAGGGAGTAGCCTTTGGTTTAAAGGATGATTCCTGTTTAAAGAAAGTTGATAATTTTATTTTTCCGGAAATTAATCAAGATTGGGTAACTATTGAAGGTAGAATAAAGCCATTGATAGAAAATGTTATGACAAAGGTAAATGAAACTGCTTATTGATTTAGAACTAAAAAATAAAATGCCGTAGCACTTCATAAGTAGTAGCTTCGGCATTTTATTTTTTTAATTATACGTCTAAAAGAAGTAAGATAATTGAGACTAAGCTTAAACATACACTTAATAAACTGATAGCCATAACAACCTGCTTTTGATTAAGTCCTGTTGATAATAACCTATGGTGAATTTGGGTAGCGTCTGCTTTATAAATAGGTTTTCCATTCAAAAATCTTTTAATTATTACAAAAAGATTATCAAATATAGGCACTCCTAAAGCTAAAATAGGGATAAATATTGATAATAATGTAGTTTGCTTAAAAGCTCCATCAAGAGCTGTAATTCCTAATATAAATCCTAAAAAATTGGCGCCGGAATCTCCCATGAAAATTTGTGCAGGGTGTTTATTATATTTTAAAAAGCCTAGTGCTGCACCAATAAGAAGTACAGCCATCATGGCTGAGTCATGTTGATTTTTTGCTAATGCAACAACAAATAAAGTGCAGGCAGATATAGCAGATAAGCTACCTGCAAGACCATCCATACCATCTGACCAATTTATCACAGTGGTAACACCAAGTATCCAGGTTATAGTTAATACAAATTGCAACCATACTGGTAATAATATATATGTATGAGTAAATGGATTAGTAAATCCATAAAAAACAATTCCAGCTTTATATACAATAACTGCTGATATAATTTGAATAAGAAGTCTAGGTGAAACAGGGAACTCTTTACCTTTAGTTTTGTACCAGTCATCTATAATACCTATTGAAAGTACTAAAAAGGAACTAATTAAAATTGCTAGAAATTTAGTATTAATGGGCTTGATGAAGATTACGTAACCCAAAGCAAATCCGATGAATATTCCAAGTCCTCCTAGTAGTGGAACAGGTTCTATATGTCTTTTTCTCGCAGTTGGCTTATCAAGAAAATCTATTTTAAAGGCTAATATTCTTAATCGAGGAATCAATGTATAGACAGTTATAAAAACAATTAAAAATGCACTGAAATATATCATAAGG
>CALJTN010000007.1 GCA_937976175.1 uncultured Clostridiaceae bacterium
GTTACTAAAGGCAGAGACCTTCCTCATAAAGAAGAGTTTGTAACATTAATAGCTAAAAAGATTCAAGGCCTTGTTAGTATAGTACAAAATGTTAATAATGAAAAAACTAATGTAATACTTGGAGAACACTGCGAAACACTATGGGGAAAAGATACTATAACTGACTATATAGGAGAATTTAAATTTGAAGTGTCTCCACTATCTTTTTTCCAGGTTAATTCCATTCAAACAGAAGTATTGTATAGTAAAGCATTAGAGTATGCAAACTTAAGTGGCGGAGAAGTAGTACTGGATGCTTATTGCGGTACAGGAACCATATCCCTATTCTTATCCCAAAAGGCTAAGAAAGTATATGGAGTAGAGATAGTACCAGAAGCTATTGAAAATGCTAAGAGAAATGCAATAGAAAACAAGGTGAATAATACAGAATTTATAGTGGGAGAAGCAGAAAAGGTTATTCCAAAGCTTATAAGTGAAGGAGTACGTGCTGATGTTGTAGTAGTTGACCCCCCAAGAAAGGGCTGCGATAAATCTCTTTTAGAAGCTATCAGCAACATGGGACCTAAAACTATAGTTTATGTTTCCTGTGACCCAGGAACCCTAGCTCGGGACCTAGGAATTTTAGCGGAACTTGGCTATAAAACTCTAGAAATTCAACCAGTGGATATGTTTCCGCAGACGGGACATGTGGAGTGCGTTGTGAGGATAGGGCAGGCTTAGTGCCACCCAGGTGGCAAGTGGCATGTTAAGATTTTAAATAAAAAGTGAAGTGTGGTTTATGTTCCCTCAGACTGATGGTTTGGGGGGTTTTTAATTTAGAGGGTGATCCTCAGAATTGGGATTTATGATATCCAATAAATTAGGATACACATTCTTTATTACTATAACAATATGGTTAATCAATCCAACTATAAAATAAATATACTTAAGTTGGTAGTTAGTGTTATAATTGTAAATATTATAGTAAGAAATGAAAAATAGTAGAATTTTAGTAAGTACAACATGCTATGGTTTAAAATATATTTGAGATAATAATGTACAGATATAATTATTATGGCAAAGAAGAGTAGTTCCAGCGCTAGCTGACAAAGGAATATATATAGCTTCAGAATCAACAATGTATAGAATATTAAGAAACGAGAAAATGCAAAGACATAGAAGCTATTCTAAGCCACCAGATTTTTAAGGTCAAGAGAATGGGTGCTAGAGTTTGTGGATTGGTATAATAATAAGCATTATCACAGTGGTTTAAAATTTGTAACACCAAGCTCCAGGCATTGTGGACAAGCTACGGAGATAATGGAAAAGAGAAAAAAGGTGTATATGTCAGCGAAGCTGCTACATCCACTAAGATTTAAACATGGAATTAAGAAATTTGAGTTACAAGAAAGTGTTTATTTGAATCCACAAAAGGAGGATTCAAAGGAAAATATAGAGTAATTTACCGCTGAATTTAAAGAATAGTTATATAAATATGCATGACTGAATATTCTCAAATAAATCAGCAGAATATCGAATGAAAAGTTTTATGCGACAACTCTCTTGACAAACACCGCTTTAGACCAGTACATAAACCTAGGCTTGATGGATGAGATTCATGCATTTTCCATGGGAAGTATAAGAAAATGAGTTTGAGGAGAAGGGGTATAAGATGCTAGTTTATTTTACCTAGGGCTAAAAAATATTTACACTAAAGGAGAAGGGTATATATGAAAAAATCAATTTTAAACATACAGGAAAACATAAGTTTAACAAAATTACTTGGGCTAATATTCATTCCTACTTCACTATTAACCATAGCATATATAATAGTAGGGCAGTTACAAAACACTATTCCATCGATTTTGGTATTCTTTATGTTGGCGACTATGATTCTATTCCCTATAGAGTTAGTTGTGGTGCTCCGTGCAAGTAAAAAGAAATATGGAAACTATTCGTTAAAAAGTGCATTTGTCAATCATAAAAAAATGAGCTGGTGGAAAATTTTTATTTACGGTCTTCTACTATTTGGATTTGCTGGTCTTGTGTCTGTAACCATAGCTCCATTAGAAAAAATGTTAACTGAGCCCCTTGCTGATAAATTATCTCATATTATGCCTGCATATTTTGATTGGAACAATATGGAGTACCTTAAACAATATTCAAAGAATACTTTGTTGATAACCTGTGTTGCTTATTTTGTGCTTAATGTTATTATTGGTCCAATTGTTGAAGAGCTATTTTTTAGAGGATACCTTACATCAAAAATAAGTAGATTTAGAAAATGGGCTCCTTTCATAATAACAGTACTGTTTTCACTCTATCATTTTTGGCTTCCGTTCAATAATTTGTTTAGAATTATTATCTTTCTTCCTGCAGCTTATTTTGCTTGGAAAGAGAAAAATATATACATTTCAATTCTATTTCATTGTCTATGTAATTTGATTTCAACGATTAGCTTTATTGTGGCAGTATATACTGTTTGATATAAAAATATGTCAAAAATAATTTCTTAAGTTTGCTATATAACAAGCTTTTTGTTGCTATTTCAAGTTTCTCCACTATCCTTTTTCCAGGTTAATTCCATTCAAACAGAAGTATTGTATAGTAAAGCATTAGAGTATGCAAACTTAAGTGGCGGAGAAGTAGTACGGGCTGATGTAGTAGTTGCCCCCCCCAAGAAAGGGCTGCGATAAATCTCTTTTAGAAGCTATCAGCAGTATAGGACCTAAAACTATAGTTTATGTTTCCTGTGACCCAGGAACTTTAGCTAGGGACCTAGGAATTTTAGCAGAACTTGGCTATAAAACTTTAGAAATTCAACCAGTGGGTATGTTTCCGCAGACGGGGCACGTTTAGGTTGTTGTGTTAATAGAGAGGCTGTAGGGCTTGATTTTAAAGGACTAAGGGGTTTCTGTCATGATAGATGCGTCAAGGATAATGATACTTTATAAGTTCGAGGAAACATATATTAATATAATTTACACCTACGAAGGGTGTACATCTACGCAAATTTCAATATATATGTTTATAATAACAGTGAAATACGATTGCCCCATCTTTTGGGGCTTTATTTGTTTGTATACATACTATGTATCATCACATAAAGATGATAAAAAATATCAAGAACTTATCATTTATAGAATGTATTATTAAATTAGGATCTAAAGGGAGGATGTACTTTGAGTTATTATACTAATCTTCAAAAAGCAATCGACTATATAGAGAGCAATTTGAAAAGTAATGTTAGTTTGGAGCAAATATCCAAAGTTGCTGGGTGTTCAATTCCTCATTTCTACAGGGTGTTTTGTGCAATTGTTGGGTGTCCAGTGAAGGAGTATGTACGTAAAAGAAAACTGAGTAATGCAATGTTTGATATAATAACCTCAAAGCGTAGAATAATAGAAATAGCTTTTGAATGTGGATTCGAATCCCATGAGGCGTTTACGAGATCTTTTAAATTGGCTTATGGTATGCCACCAAGTAGTTTTCGTAAAGTTCAAGTAGAGCCAATTCTGTATGAAAAAATTAATTTGATTTCTAATAAAAATGGAGTTATAGAGATAATATTAAACCAGAGATTATTTGTAAAGAGGAGAGACTACTTTTAGGTATATATAGAAAAATTAACCAAAGAGAAAACATAGAGTGTGGACTTTTAGCAAAAGTAAGAAATGAGTTTATGGGGATGGTAGGAACTATTGAAAAGAAAGCAAATAGTGAACTATACTATGCAGTATATGATTATAACTCAGAAGACATAGGTAAAGAGGATGATGAGATTAATTACACTTATCTTTATTGTGTTGAAGTATCAAAATATGCAAATACTCCAAATGGTATGGAGAGAAAGGTTTTACCCCAAGGTAAATATGCTGTTTTTAAATATGATACTAAAAGTAACACTTTAAATGGAGAAGTATTAAGTCGATCAGTATATGATTATATTGATGGTATTTGGCTTCATAATTCAGGGTTTGAACTTGCTGAAACTCCTAACTATGAAGTTATTAATGAAAACGAAACACGTATCGATTATTACATTTCTATAAAGTGAAATTAATTATCCATTTCATTAACAAATTATAAGGGGGAGATGGTATGTTCTATAATAATATAGAAACAGGTAGATTATTACTGAAAAACATAGATAATGGTGATAGAGAATTTATTTTTAGTCAATTTTCCGAAGATGACATAAATAAATACTTATTTGATGCGGAACCATTGACAGATATTAGTGGGGCTGATGAAATTATAGAATTTTATTTAAAACCTGAACCACGACCACAACATAGATGGATAATAATGCGCAAAGCTGATGGGGTGAAGATGGGAACATGTGGATTTCACTGCTGGAGTATTAAAGATTCTAAAGTTGAAATAGGCTATGATTTGAAAAAAGAATTTTGGGGAAATGGATACATGTATGAAGCTTTAAATGGAATTATTGAATTCGCAAAG
The DNA here is from genome assembly GCA_937976175.1 of uncultured Clostridiaceae bacterium. Lineage (GTDB taxonomy): Bacteria > Bacillota > Clostridia > Clostridiales > Clostridiaceae > Clostridium_AD. Next base: position 4,444 of record CALJTN010000007.1, read on the forward strand.
TGTTCTATGGATATAAAGCAGATAAATGCCTGTGTTTACACTGAAAATCATAAGTCTGTTAGTTTGGCAGAAAAAGCAGGATTTGTTTTAACTGGTTCAAAATATGAGCTTTTTAGAGGCAAGAATTATTTACATAGTATATATTCACTAAGTTTGTAATACAAGAATTACTTTTATTAAAAATCATTAACATGAGCAAAATAACAAAATATGGTAGAATTTGCTGGGTAAAAAAATACTACTTGAGATAAAATGGTTTTGGAAACTGTAAAGGAGGGACTAAAATGATATTAGCTGCAAATATTTTCATTGTACTATCTACTGCCATTGCAATAATTCAATTGGCATTGGCTTTAGGTGCACCTTTAGGAGAGTATACTATGGGAGGCAAATTCCCTGGAAAATTGCCGTTTAAAATGAGAGTGGCAGCATTAATGCAAATATTTATTCTACTAGTTTTTGTTTTTATTGTTATATCAAAGGCAGGAATAGCATTTGAACAGTATTATGATTTTGGAAGAATCGGTATATGGTTCATTGTAGTTTTTTTCACCTTTGGTTCAATTGCAAATTTATCATCTCCAAGCAAAAAAGAAAAGCTTATTATGGGGCCGGCAAATATCATCGCTGTAATTAGCACACTTGTAGTAGCACTAAATTAAAACGCTAGTAATTATTGCGTAAAGTACAAGGCCTAAGATGATGACCAGAACCCTCTAGCTATTGGGGGAATTCTGCTTTAGGGGGGCTAACTTTTACGCAGAAATAAGGATATTTGCGAAATGGTATTGGGTTTTAATATAGAAAGTGTCTTAGCTGAAAAGTATGAAACTATTTTAAGACGTGTAGAATTTAACACACGACCAAGGGATTTTTAGGAAAAACTATAATTATGCTTATGTATTAATTATTATAAAAAATTATTGTAAGCCTGCTTGATGGGGCAGACATAGAAGTTGTAATTCAATAGAGATGGAGCATTGATATGCCAGTTGTGGGGATTTCCCTCACCTGGTATTTTTATTTATGAGACGTTGAAAATAGCATATGATATAGAAGTTAAGTATATATTGAAAACTACATCGAAACTGCCCCGAAATGAAGGAAATTAGTTTATACTGTCGAATTAAGCTTAGAACGAACTTTATTAAATGATAAACGTATTGTAAAGTAATGATTGTAAGAAGTATTAAGAGGAGGCATACCTATGGGGTTTATAAATAAATTATTAGGGTTAAAAAGTCTAAGGAGCCAATTGAGATTTTGGATTAGTACCATGCTTATTTTGTTGGCTGTATCCATTACAATTTCCTTTTCTTTTATTGGCATAAAGCATGTACACATAACTACCTTAGATAGTATGGAGGAAACCCTTACAGTGCAGAATATATATATAGAAAAATGGTTTAAAGAAAGGGCAGCTAACATTAGAAATCTTGCAAATATGGCATCTTCAAGAACATATGATAGAGAAAGAATAGAGTATAATTTGAAGTTTGCTTTGGAAAGCATCAATGAATTTGATACTATACATTTTATTGATATGACAGGAAATATTGTTATTTCCACTGTTGAAAATCCAGCAGTTACAGACATGTCCGATAGAGAATACTTTAAAGAAGCACTTAAGGGAAATGAATTTATTACGGATGTATTATTTGGTAGAGGAAGCCATCGGTTTATTATTGTCTTCTCTTCACCTGTATTTGATTATAACCATAACGTAATAGGCACAGTAATTGGTTCTGTAAACCTTAGGTCCATTGACAAAATAATAGGAGATATAGAGACATCCTATGGTAAGGATATTTATGTTGTTGATAGAGAAGGATATATGATTACAGAGTCAAAATTTCTAGACGAGTTAATTCATAAGGGCCTGGTAAAAGAGACATCTCGAATGAATATAAAAGTAGATAGTGCACTCTATCAAAAGGCCCTCAATGGTGGTGTCCAAGAAGCAGCTTATATAGATTATCGAGGGGTAGAGGTCTTCGGTACATATAGGTGGACTAACAATGGGAAATGGTTAATTATTAGTGAAATAGACAAAAATGAACTTTTAAAAGGAATCTATCACCAGCTTTATTCGATAATTGCTTCACTAATTCTTATACTTGCTATGTCTATTTATATTGCTTTAAAATTTACAAAAAAGATTGAGGAACCTATTAAGCATCTAATAAAATCCACATCTATTATACAGGGAGGTAATTATAAGCATAGAGTAGACTATGAAGTTGTATCGTCAGGTCCTGAAGAGTTGATGGTTCTCTGTGACGCTTTTAATGAGATGTCAGCAACAATAGATAGCCATGTAAGAACTGTAGAAGAAAGCGAACAAACATATAGGGCTTTAATGTATTATAATCCTGATATGGTATTTTCTTTAGATACTGAAGGGAAAGTCCGAGAAATCAATTCAGCTGTTACTAGTATGCTTGGATATGAAATACAAGAAGCAGTTGGTCAGCATATTAGTACCTTCATAGAGCCAGGAGACATGGAGAAAACCTCAAATTATGTTAATCAAGCTTTAGAAGGAAAGCCAAATAATTTTGAAATCTTTTTAATGCGAAAGGATAAGAATGCATTACAGTTTAGCATCACTCTTTTTCCTATAATAACTAATGGAATAATTAACGGGGTATATGGTATCGGAAAAGATATTACAAAGATTAGACTAGCGGAGGATACTCTAATAGACTATTCAAAGAAACTAGAACAATCTAACAAGGATTTACAACAGTTTGCATATGTAGCCTCCCACGATCTACAAGAGCCCCTAAGAATGGTAACTAGTTATTTACAACTTCTAGAAAAGAGATATAAAGAGAACTTAGATAAAGATGCACATGAATTTATTGATTTTGCAGTGGATGGAGCAAAGCGAATGCAAAAACTCATTAGGGACCTATTAAACTATTCAAGAGTAAGTACTCAAGGAAATGAATTTAAACTAGTAAATTCCCAAGAGGTCCTAGAGAGAGTATTAAGAAACATAGAGCATAAAATCAGAGAAAAGGATGTGCAAATTACATCAGATCCTTTACCTATGATAGTGGGAGATGAAAATCAACTAGTCCAACTGTTGCAAAACTTGATTGTAAATGGCATCAAATTTAATGATAAAGAAAAGAGTCATATACATATATCAGCTGAAAAAAAAGATACAAATTGGATTTTTTCAGTAAAAGATAATGGAATAGGAATACGTGAAGAATATCAGGAACGTATTTTTACTATATTTCAAAGACTACATACCAGAGATGAGTATGAAGGAACTGGAATTGGATTAGCAATCTGTAAAAGAATTATGGAAAGGCATGATGGGTTAATTTGGGTGGAGTCTAAGGGAAAGGGTGGGACAACCTTTTACTTTTCAGTACCTATAATAGGAGGAATAAAAAATGAATAATCTAGATAATGTTAGACCAATTGAAATCTTGCTAGTTGAAGATAACCCGGGAGATATACGATTAACACTTGAAGTCTTTAAGGATGCAAAAGTCAATAATAGAGTCAGTATTGTTAGAGATGGAGAGGAAGCCCTCTCATTTCTTTACAACAAAGGTATATATGAAAAGACAGTACGGCCAGACTTAATTTTACTAGACTGGAACTTACCTAAGAAAAATGGTCATGAAGTCTTGAGGGAGATCAAGTCTAGTAAAAAATTGAGATCCATTCCAGTAGTAGTATTGACAACTTCAGAGGCAGATGAGGACATAATTAAGGCCTATGATGAAAATGCTAATTGCTATATATCCAAGCCTATAGATCTTGAACAGTTTATTACAGTCATTCAATTAATTAAAGAATTTTGGATGACTATAGTGAAGTTGCCAAGGAGATGATAGCATATGTATAATTACAGTAAGCAAATTAAGCTACTATTAGTGGAAGACAATCCTGGGGATGCAAGAATTATATGTGAGATTTTAAGAGAAATATCTTATATCGAGTTTTTTATTACCCATGTAGAAAGATTGGAGGAGGCAATAGGTGCCTCGAAAAAAGATGCTTTTGATATAGTCCTGTTAGACCTTGGATTACCAGACTCACAAGGATTTGAAACCTTCTATACCTTAAGGAATATGGATGAAGATGTTCCAATCATATTGTTAACGGGATTAAATGATGAATTAAACGCTATTCAAGCGGTACAATCGGGTGCTCAAGATTATCTAAATAAAAATGATGTTACGCCTGGATTATTAATTCGAGCCATATTTTACTCGATAGAAAGACAAGAACTCCTCCTCAAGTTAAAGAGGCAATCTATAAGGGATGGATTAACAGGATTATACAATAGGAGAGGATTTTTCGATTTAGCAAATAAAGAATTAAAAATGGCAAATCGAGTTAAGAAGGATTTTTTACTAATTTATGCTGACTTA
>CALJTN010000008.1 GCA_937976175.1 uncultured Clostridiaceae bacterium
ATACCCGGAAAAAGACCTACAGAGCCCTGCTTTGATACCCTTGAGGGTTAGGGTGATTAGTTTTTATTTTGGACAAGTTTACTGACTGCTGCTAAGACTGATAGAAAGATTAATGTTTTGGTTCTACAATAGATTAGATTATTAAGGGCAGTGAGTAAGATTGTCCAAAACTTCCTTTTAATCTAGGAGCAGTGAAAGAGCTTGTAGCACATTTGAAATTCGTATGAAGAATGAAGGAGCATTTCAAATGTGGACACGCCTTTGACTGCGACGGCTTTTCAGGAATACCCGGGCAAAGACCCCAGAGAACGACCCAGAAGCCCTTGAGGGTTGGGTGATTAGTTTCTCTTTAGACTAGTTTACTGACTGCTGCTGAGATTAAATAGAAAGGATATGTTACGGTACATTAATAGAGTATTTGCCTTGTAAGCAGTGAGTAAGGTTGTCTAAAGTTTCCTTATAAAAAATATTAAGGTCAATATTTAATATTTTTGTTTACTGTAAATAAAACATTAATCTATGTTTACTAATATGTAGGTAAATGAATATCAGTTATGATAATATTTAGAAATATGAGTAAATAGTATTTTACGGGACATACTTTCAGATAAATATTATTTGGGAGATGAAGTTATATGGCGGAAATAGATATATTAAAAATGCTAAATTTGATTTTGGGGTCAAGTATTATATTACTATTATTACTTATATTTGCTATAGCATGTGTATTGATACATTACTCATTGAAGTATTATTGTGAATATATAAAAATACAGTTAGATCCGTTGGATATTCATAGGGAAAATACTTAATTATTTTTTCATTGCAATATATATTTAGTATTAAACCTTTATAGCATGTTATCGTTACTTTTGGTACATATGGACTACCGCATTCCATATAGGGCAGAAAACACGCCCTATACTGCATTTGGTCCTATTATAAATACTCACAATAGATTTTATTTTGAACAATGAAAAAGATAGAGAAGCAGTTACTCCTGCGTCTCTATCTTTTTCATTCCTGTTTTTTTACTTTGATTTTGTTGCTGCCTCTGCATCTCTTTTATAAATTCTTCTGCTTGCTTCTGGTATTCCAATATTTTTTTATTGGATTCCTCCTGAAGATCCTGCATCTTTTTATTAAATAATTTCTCTTGTTCCAGCAAGGCTTTTTCCTTTTCAAACTCTTTCAGCTCTATAATTCGATTTGATTCCTTTTGGGTCTCTATAATTGTAGTTTTTAATTTTGTTTCTAGGGTCTCCAATTCTAATAATGTCTTTTCTTTTTCAAATTCTTTTATCTCTGCAACCCGCGTTACTTCTTTTTGAGCTTCAGTAGCTGCTGCTTCCAATTTTGCTTTTAGAGTATCCACTTCCATGTCTTTGGCGTTTATTTTATTACTAAGATCTATATTTCTTGTCTGGCTATCTGCAAGTAAGGTTTTGATGGTTTCATTCTCATTCTTGAATCCTTTATATTCCGTAACAAGCCCTGCAAGGGTGTCATTTTTCTCTTTATATTCTTGAATTAACGCCTTATTACTATCCGTGATTTCGCTTAACTGTTTTACCTGTTTTTTAAGTTCATCACTTATATTAAAAGCCCCCTGCAATGTGGTTGCCATAGATTCTTTATCTATATTTAATTCTTGATTTTCTGCTTTTAAACTTTCTATTTTGCTCTTGTAAATCTCCACATCTTTATTAAATTGAAGAGTCTTTGCTGCATCTATGGTTTGTATTCGCTTTGCCATATTCACATAAATATTATTAATCTGATTAGTTAAGGCTTCAAGGTGGTTAATATCCTCTGCTACCTCTGGAATATCTATTTTTACTTTGTTTAATTCATAAGCGCCCATGAGAATACCCATAAACTCCTTACTACTTTTGCCACTTTCCTGAATGAGCTCCATGAGTTTCTCTTTATCCTCGGTCTCCATTCTCACTGAAAAAGGATTATTGTTATCTGCCATTTCAAGTCCTCCTCTATATTTTAAATAATGTTTACAGATATTTTTATATAAAAACATAAATATCAATGTGTTTACTCATGTTTACTATGTATTGTTTACAGTATATCTTATTATTATTCAAAATTCAATAAAAATTGATTTCAAAATATATTTTAGATATAAGCCCACGAATTTCTCCAGATGATCACCAAGAGTCAAAATCTTGGGTGAAAAATGAACACGGATAGTAAACTATGTATGGATATTTGTAGTGATGTAAGTTTGTAAAATTAGTGTTTTATGGTATAGTTTTCATGAGACATAGTGAATATGATGTCTATAATTAGAAGTTGAATATTTAGAATATAGCAGTTAAATAGTAAGTAAAATTTATTAAGTTTTATAATGTATTATGGTAAATTATATCAAAAACAATGTAGAGTTGGACAAAGAATTAGTTTTGAATTTATACAAAGATCTGCTCAAATGTCTATCCATAAAAACGAACAGGTTGAGCCTATAACTGTAATCAATAGAAAGTAGAAAAATTAATAGAAAATAATGTTTATTATAAAGTTTTGAAGGAGGTAGTTTTATAAATGCATAATAAAAAATATAAATATTTAGCTATAGATGAAGAAAATTCAGAAAGAATAAAGTCAGAAGTTGAACATAAAATAAGGAGTGAATTTGAAAGAGATAGAGATAGAATAATGTATTCTAGAGCTTTTAGAAGATTGAGCGGTAAAACACAAGTATTTTTAGCAGGAAATGATGATCATACAAGAACAAGGCTAACGCATACGTTAGAAGTTGCACAAATATCAAGAACTATTTCAAGAGCTTTAGGTTTAAATGAAGATTTAGCAGAGGCTATTGCTTTAGGTCATGATATTGGACATGCACCCTTTGGACATGTAGGTGAAAGGGTTCTTAATAATATAATGACTGGATGCTATGTAATTAGAGATTTTAATGATAATAATGAAGTTTTAAAAGAGATGAAAGGATTTAAACATAATTGGCAATCAATTAGAGTTGCATCTCAGTTGGAACCTAGTATGAATTTAACTGATTATACATTGTGGGGAATATTAAATCATAGCAGTAAAATATATGATGAATGTAAAATGAAAGATATAAATAATAAATGTCTCGTGAGACATGAAAAAGATAAAGAGTGTTATATTGATCTAAAAGATGAAGCAACCTTAAATTTTTACAATAACATAAAAGTAGAAGCTATTAATATATATGATAAAATTAAAGAAAAATGGAGTTTTGAAGGATTAATAGTTAAGTTAGCTGATGAAATAGCTCAGAGACATCACGATATTGAGGATGCATTAGAATATAACATAATAAATAGTCGTGAACTTTATGAGAAACTAAAAGAAATATTTAAACTTGATGAATATCTAAAATATATAAAAGAAATTCATCAAGATAGTGATGAAGAAAATTTACAAGAATTTTTAGAATCGATACAAGTACATAAGGAGAATTTTAATAATATATATGAAGTTATAAATGATGGCAATGTAGATTTATACAAATCCGAATTTTCAAAATTCATAGTAAATATATTAACTACAGATGTTATTTTAACTACAAAAAATAAATTTGAAGAGTTAATCAACAAATATAATATTGAAGAAAATCATAAAAATTTCTTTAGTAAAAAAGAACAAATAGAAGATTATGAGAAAATAGTATCTTATAGTACATTTATGAAACAAAATGATAAAAATTTAGAGACTTTTTTAAAAGATAGAATACTAAATTCACATAAAGCTCAAATGATGGATGGTGTAGGTCAACATATAATAAAAGAACTTTTTAAAGCCTATATTACAAATCCACAGCAACTACCAGATAAGACTATAGTTAAATTATTTAATAATTTATTTGAATATAATATTGAAAAAATATATGCTATTGATAATAATGTTGGTGAGCTAAGAAACATATTATCAAAATTTCATTTTAATAGAATTAAATCAGATGATAAATATTATATCGATAATAATAAATATAAAAGTTTTTTATTAAGAACCATATGTGATTATATTGCAGGAATGACGGATAAGTATGCAATAGAACAGCAGCGAAAATTATATAATATAATTTAGAGCTAGTATGGGTTAAAGACAGATTTAATTTCAAATATTATGAGAAATTTTAAAATATATTTGAACTAAACTATGACTATGGGTAATGGGCGGAGGAATCACATTTTTCTAACTTCTTATTATCTATATAATGAATAATAATTGCAACTACTTGAAAAGCTTCAGTGACGTTTAAGTAGTTGCAATTTATGAAAATGATAAGTATCATAAATTATAGTTTTTACTAAAGCTCTTTTATGTACGTAATATTTTTATAATTTACTATTCGTAAAGTGTAATGATGTACTGATGGAAACGAGGTTTTCATAAATCTAAAGAATTGCAGCAATTCCAAATTCAATGAACATGTTGCCATAACAGGTGAATTAATAGAATATTCTTTTAAAAGAAATGTAAATTGCAATATATAAATTAAAATATTCTCTCATAAAAATGATATTAGAAAAAATAAATCCTTCATTTTACATATGAAGGATTTATTTCATTTGCCATGACAAATGGTCATGCTTGCAATAATTCAAGTACCTTAGTTATCCCAAATTACTTTGCAGATAAACTTCCTTCTTCTGATCCTCAGTTATACCTATATATCTTAAGGTTTGACTTTTGGATGAGTGATTAAATATATCCATTAGAAGTTCCAGGGAAGTTCCGTTATTATAAGCATGGTAACCGAAGGTTTTTCTCATGGTATGGGTTCCTATTTCTCCGGATATTATATTGCCTTTTGGATCCCTTTGAACTATACCAATCATTTCAGCAGCATAGTTTAAAATGTACCAGGCATGCTGGCGAGATATTGGCTTGTTTTCGTATTTTTTACTTTTGAAAACATAGGTATCTGGATTTATATCCTGAAGCTCTTCCATATAGATTTCAATTAATTTTTTTACTATAGATCCTAAGTAAAACTTCTTTGTTTTTGAGGTTTTCTTTTCTGTTATTATTACGTATTCTTTAATATTCATAGTATTAAAGTTAATAAGATCTTCAAAGGTTAATTTTAAAACATCACTTATTCTAAGGCCTACATTTATCCCTAAGATAAATAGAAGTTCATTTCTGGTGCTTTGACCTCTTAAATATGTTCTCATAATTTTTATAGTCTTTATGTCTCTTATGGGTTCTACTGTTTTCATTTTGTGTCTCCCTTTAGTTAAATATTTAACAATCGGTTAAGTTATATCTAATATTGATAAATAGCGTCGAATATGCAAAAAAATATAGAAGTATTTTATCTTATTATGTCAAAATTCAAACATTATACATTCTATATTACACAAATCTATGTTAATAATCAATATGTCAGATTAAAAAAATATAGGCATTTACATAAAAATACAACACTAGGTTTTAAGCCATTTCTAATCTGACACAAGCTAGTTGTGTCAGATTGCAAATACATCATCATAGGGGAAGTCTATAGGAAAATTTTGTAATTACATTATTTGGAATTATTATTTTGAAGATATTTTATAGATGTTGTTATTTTTTAAACATTAATTTTAAAATAATTAAAAAAATTATTTAACAAATATTACAAAATATGTATAATAGATATATGAAATAAAAAGGGTGGTGTTTATTCTGGAGAGTTTAGTTGAAAAAGCAAAGAATGGAGACAGAATAGCTTTGATGGATATTATTGAAAGATATAAGTTTTTGATAATTAAGTTAGCTTCGAATTACTACATACCTTCTTATGAATTTGAGGACCTGGTACAACAGGGGTACCTTTCTATTATAAAAGCAGTGAATATGTACAAGCTCGGTAGCAAAACTTTTGATGGCTATTGTATAAATTCTATTAGAACTAATTTCAAAGCTCTTTTAAAGGGAAAAATTAAACACTATAGAGAAATTCCAAATGAAGAGCCTGTAAAACAAAATGCAGCTGCGGAGTATAGTTTTACTTTAGAGGATGAAATAATAGCTCACGATGAAGTTAAGAGGCTTTATGCTGCTCTAGAAAAGTTAGATCCAGATGAGAGAGAGATGGTGGAGAAATTCTATTTTCTAGGGGATACTCTTAAGGAAATAGCTTGCGAAGGTGATAATAGTTATTATTACTACGTGAATGCTAAAAATAAGGCTTTAAAGAAACTTAAAAAATATATTTAGAAAACTTATAGAAAACAATTAGAAAAGGCATATATATTAGCTGTAACGGTGAGGGGAGGTGATGCTTCATGTTTGATGCATTCGTTAAACTGGTTAATACAGTTGGCTTCCCTATAGGTGTGAGTATATTCTTGCTTGTTAGATTTGAGAAGAAAATTGAGGATCTCAATAAATCTATCTCTAACTTAACGGCAGCTATATCCACCGTTATAGGAAAATCCGAAAAATAGGGGTGCCTGAATTAGGTATCCTTATTTTTTTATATTTATTTTCAAAAAATCTGCAAAAAACTCCGAAAGAGCATATATATTCTGTGAAAAGAAAAAAAGGAAGGAGTGAGTCAGTATGGCAGTAGTATCTACAAAGGTAGCAAGCGCATTAAAGCTTACTATGAAAACTGGAATTGACAAAAATGGTAAGGATCAATTTACAACAAAGAGATTAAGTAATTTAAAAGTTACTGCAGTGGACGCAGACATTTTCGATGTAGGCGAAGCAATCTCTAACATTAAAACATATCCATTGTTTGGGATGGACAGAGAAGATCAGTTCAGCTTAGTTCGCGAGTAGTTTTTAAGCTAAGATTTAAATAATTTAAAGGAGGTAAATTGATATGCATAAATTAGTTATGAGATTTTTAACAGCTACAGAAGGTAAGTATTTTACTTTAAC
>CALJTN010000009.1 GCA_937976175.1 uncultured Clostridiaceae bacterium
TATATACATTATTTAATACAAGAGAGGTTTGACATGATGAAAGTGCGCACTAATTACATCCTGGCATTAACAACAATTTTATGCTTAGTTTCATCGCTTATAATTTTTGTATATGCAGATGTTAGCATGAAAAATATGCTAGGCACTACAAGTAAGCAAGGCGATTCTGTAATAGTAGGTGAAGTTTTAGTAAAGAGTTTTAAAACTGATGCTAACTATAGTTATTCTGAAATTTATGTATTTACTAGATCTATGTTCGCACTTTTAGTTATTACGGGAATAATAACTGCAATATTAGTGTTTTTACTGGCTAAGAGAATATTTGAGGTGAAAAATGTTACAAAATACAATATGGTGCATAGGGAACTCGAGTTAACGGATAAAAATATAAAACTTGAAAGTATAGTTAGGGAATTCAAAGAAAAAGAAGAAAAGCTAGAATATGATAAGCTTAAAACAGAGTTCTTTGCAAATATATCCCACGAGTTTAAAACTCCCTTGAATATACTTATGGGGGCTATGCAGCTTCTAGAGCTTTATGCTTCAAATGGAACTATAATAGATCCCCATTTAAAGCTTGATAAATACCTTAAAACTATGAAGCAGAATGCACTGAGGTTACTGAGACTTATCAATAATATTATAGATTTAACTAAGATAGATTCTAGTTATTTTCATGTTGAGCTTCATAATTATGATATTGTTGAAATTGTAGAAGGAGTCATTCAGTCTATAAATTTATATGCAAAAGTAAAATCAGTTAATATAAGCTTTGAAAAGAAAATTAAAGAGCAAGTTATGGCTTTAGACGCAGATAAGATAGAGAGAATACTATTGAACCTTTTGTCAAATGCACTGAAGTTTACAGATGAAAATGGTAACATTCAAGTAGAGTTAGGTAGCACAGAAAAGTCAGTGTACATTTCAGTGAAGGATGATGGAATAGGAATACAAGAAGATAAGCTAGAAGTGATTTTTCAAAGGTTTAGACAGGTGGACAAATCTTTCACTAGAAATAGAGAAGGCAGTGGCATAGGGCTTTCACTTGTTAAATCACTTGTAGAAATGCATGAAGGTACTATAGTTGTAAACAGTGAATATGGTAGAGGTTCTGAATTTATTATTGAATTACCAAAGGTAATAATAGAGGAAGAGGCTCGGACTGAACTGTATTCTCAACATGAAGATAGTAGACTTGAAAGAGTAAGAATTGAGTTTTCAGATATATAAGTAAAATATGTTTCCACAAAAGAGAAAGTTACAACTGTACTAAGGATGTGAACAAATGAATGATAAAGAGCGAGAAATTGTAAGTGACCTTGAAAAAGCCCTTGAAACATTTCACCATGAGGATATAGATAATAGAAAATTTCATTTACAGATAGAACTTGGGGATTTATACGAAAAAGGTGGAGATATTCATAGGAGCCTTACATATTTTAAAGCTGCCTATGATATGGCTGTGCTTTTAGAAGATAAAAAATATCAGGTGGATGCTTTAGTAAAGATAACAGAAGCTTATTTTTATAAGGGTGAAATAGAAATTAGTATAAAGTACGCAGAAATAGCAGAAGAACTACTTAAAAATGTGGATTATATTAAAGGTAAACTAGACATTAGCTTATATTTGCTTAAAGTATATTACATAAAAAATAAATATTATAAAGCTAGAGAAATAGGAAATGAAGCCTTAAAACTTTGCACGGAAGAGCATATTATATACAAGGGTAGAATTTTAAATGCGTTGGCAAAGTTATATTGGCAATTAACTAACGTTGATGAACATTTAAGCTTATTGCAGCAATCATTAGAGTGTTTTGAAAAAGCAAATAAATTAAGGGGAATTTTAGGGGTACTAAACAACATTGCCGGAGTATATTCAGATAAATTACAAGATGACGAAAAAGCCCTGGAATATTTCTTTAAATTAAAGGAACTAAGTGAAGATAGCAACTACTCGGAATTTAATGTGTTTGCTCATATTAATATAGGAGAAGTCTATTTTAAAGGTTTAAGATATGAAGAAGCACTTTCTTGGTGTAAACTGGCTCTAAGAAAAGCTAAGGAAGCTCATATTGAAGCTTTGGTGTTTTATTCCTATGTGATTTTAACGTGTACAAATCTAAGTTTAAATAATTATAAAGAAGCTTATGCTTATTTTACTTTAGCAAGCGAAGAGCTTAAAGCTTATCCTGACCAAGGTGCATTATTGCCTTGGTACTATAACTCAGCTGCACGCTTGTTCTTAGAATTTGGTGAACTTTATAAAGCTAAAAACAATATTAAGAAGGCATTAGATATGCTAGGCAATGATGAGTCCATAATTAAATGGAATACAGGAATTGTCTATGAATTTATAAAGCTTAAAGGAGCTAAGAGCAAAACCGAGATACTAGGTGCTTTAGAAGGAATCACATATATACTATCAAAATATAAAAATCCTGAGGTTATCTTGGATATAATGTACGAAGTTGCTTTAGAACTCATGGACTTAGGTGAAAGAGAACTGGCTTTTAAATTAGTAGATAAATATAAAGATCTTAAATCAGAAAAACAGAATACAAAGCTTAAGGGTAAATACATAGAAGCTTTAAACTGCATTGATGAAGATCAGCAACAAAGGTTACATGGTGCACTAGAGTTAGCTGTAGAACTACAAAGCAATAAACTACAGCTAAAAATTTGTGGCAGTCTAGGGGAGTATTATTTTAAACAGGGTAATTATGAGAAAGTTATAGCTTACTATGTTGAGGCCTGTAGACAGATTAAAAATATAGCAATTAGTGTTCCGGAGGAGTTTAGAATTGGATTTATAAATTCTAATAATTTTCTTCAACATTTTAATAGATTAATTGAAATAAAACAAGAATATGCTAAGGTAAATGATGGTAAATATAATGAATATGACCATATTAGTAATGAGCTTGAGTTGAAAGAGTTTTTTAAAGTGCTAGATAGAATTCTAAATAGCAGATAGATTTGGTTAGTTAATGCTCCATAAAATAAACAGGCTGAATATGTTAATTTTAGTACAATGGTAAAAAATACCCCTTATGCTGAGGCATAGGGGTCATTTTATTCAATATTAAGGAAATAATACTTTTAAATATTATTGTG
>CALJTN010000010.1 GCA_937976175.1 uncultured Clostridiaceae bacterium
TTTTAAGTTTTGTAATATCTTCTTTGGTAAATAAAATCTTACTCATTTGCCACCATCCTATCCTTATATGAATTATACAAAAAAAGTACCTATAGTCCAAACACTTTTTTTCTAAGTGTCCATCCTATAGGTACCATTATACAGGGTAGATAATCCTTTCTATTTTTTATAGAGTTAGTTGCTGTTATAATTTTAAATTTTCACTATTTTACCCTAGATTTAAAAAGTGTTTTATCCTAGCATGGTTAGGACTTGAAAATAATGGCTCTGGAGCAGAGTTTTCAAGGATTTCACCATTATCCATAAAGATAATTCTATCTGATATTTCCCTTGCAAATTGCATTTCATGGGTAACTACTACTAGGGATATTTTTTCAGTGGCTAGATCCCTAATGACCTTCAATACTTCATTTACAAGTTCTGGATCTAATGCAGAAGTTGGTTCATCGAAAAGAATTAATTCGGGATTCATTGCAAGAGCTCTTGCAATGGCAATTCTCTGTTTTTGTCCACCAGAAAGAGTACAAGGATAAGAATCTATTTTATCTAATAAATCCACTTTTAAAAGTAATTTTTTTGCAATGTTTGTAGCATCTTCTTTCTCCATATTATTTACTATAATAGGAGCTTCAATAATATTCTCTAAAACGGTTTTATGAGGAAATAGATTGAAGTTTTGAAAAACCATGCCTATTTTTTTGTAGGCATTAGCTACGGCCACATTACTAATTTTCTTTTTAGCCTCTGCAATAGTAACACCATTAAATTCAATGAGTCCATTATCCAAATGCTCAAGCCCACATATGCATCTAAGAAGAGTGCTTTTTCCAGAGCCAGAGGGGCCAATAATTGATATTACCTCACCCTTTTTTAAGGTTAAAGACACATTTTTTAAAACCTGGGTATTATCATAATTTTTATTTACTTTACATATCTGTAATAAATCCATAGTAGGACCATCCTTCCTTTAGCATATCCTTCTTTATTCATAAACCGAATATTTTTTTTCGAGATTTTTAAAAGTGAGTACAATAAAGGAAGTAAATATTAAATATATTATTGCGGCAATAAAGAAAGGCGTGATTGTAAAATCTCTAGTCACAATTTCTTTAGCGGCTCTTAGTAAATCCTGTAATCCGATGGCAGCTACTAAAGCTGTATCTTTTATTAGAGTAATACCCTCATTACAAGTAGGCGGAATCACTCGCTTAAAGGCTTGAGGAAGTATTATTTTCCACATAGTTTGTTTGTAACTCATGCCCAGCACTTTAGCAGCTTCATATTGGCCTTTATCTATAGATACAATGCCCGATCTGAATATTTCAGTAAAATAAGCTCCATAATTTAAAGAAAAGGTAAGAGTTGCTGCAGTAAAAGGAGAAAGTTTAATGCCAATAATAGGTAGTCCAAAATATGTAAAGAAAAGCTGAAGAAGCAAAGGTGTTCCTCTAAAAAGCCAAGTATAGATATCTACAACTTTGCTAAGTATTTTTAAGCTTGAGACTTTAATTAGTGCTCCTATTATTCCAAGTGGTATACAAAAGATTATTGTTGCAAAATACAATTTGATTGTAAAGATACTTCCTTTTAAAATATAAGTTGTAATGTCTACGTAATTAGCCAAATATAACACCCTTTCAGGAAAAATTCATAATTATTATTTATAGATTATATCTTTGCCAAACCATTTCGTTGATATTGTATTAGCTGTTCCATCACTTTTCATCTCTTCTAGTATTCTATCTATCTCTTCGGTAAGGCTTGCATCTGCTTTTCTTATACCAATGCCATAATCTTCTAATCCTAGATTCTCGTCAAGTACTTTATAGTCACCAGGTTTTTTACTAAGATAATATCTTCCAACTACCTCGTCCACTATAACAGCATGGATACGTTCCGCATTCAAATCTAATAAGGCTTCTGTATTGTTTGAATATTTCTTCACCTCTTTTAGTGAACTTGAAAGATGTGAATCAGAAGTTAGAGCAGTTTCACTACTGCTACCCATTTGTAAACCTACAATTTTATCCTTTAAATCGCTTTTTTTAGAAATACTTGACTGGCTACTTACGATAAACACCTGTTTATTTTGAAGATAAACTTTAGAAAAAGCAATTTGTTCCTTTCTCTTATCTGTTATTGTGAGACCATTCCATATGGCATCGATATCTTTATTATTTAGGCTTAATATAATGCCATCCCATTCTACAGGTTTAAAGGTTACTTTAACGCCCATTCGCGTGCCTAGTTCCTTTGCCATGTCAATGTCAAAACCTATAATTTCACCACTATTATCTCGAAAGCCCATGGGTGGGAAATTGTCATCGAGACCAACTATTAATTCTTTTTTTTCTTTTACACCCTTTAAAGAATTATCAATGGAGGGGGTAGATCCACAGGCAGTTAAAAGTGCAATGGAAAGTGCTGTTATCATTAGTAATTTAAATTTGTTTTTCATTTTGAACACTCCTTTATTTAGCTTTTGTACAAGCTATAAATCTTACGAGTATTATTTTACTTTATCATGGTAACTTTGTAAAGTGGTAAAATGAAAAAATATATTTTTTAGGATAAGTGGAAAAAATGACAATAGTATAAATCTATCTTTGGGTGGAAAATATAAACTCAGAAAGGGGAGTGTTTTAAATGGACAAAAATCTAAGAGTTACTAATCAGCAATTATCTGCGCTAGGAATAAAAAGGATAAATAACGACGAAGAGGAACGTGCTAAAAAAGCAAATACTAAAGGTAGGGAATTCACAGGCAAGGAAAATAAATAAACAGAAATTATGTTTATTTGCTTGACAGTAAAATAAAAAAATGATATTCTTAGGTTGAAAATTTAATAAATCCTTCAGGGTAGGGTGAGATTCCTAACCGGCGGTATAGCCCGCGAGCCGAAAGGTAGATCTGGTTTAATTCCAGAGCCGACAGTAAAGTCTGGATGAGAGAAGGAGAATAATGATTATAGATATAGGAGATTTTTATTTATTAGCTACGTAAGTTAGTTATGAAAATGCTTTTGTATTTAAATAATCAATGTATTTAGTTTTAATTAGATACGTAATTAGCTTATTAAGCCCTGAAAACTTTGTTTTCAGGGCTTTTATTAATTATATGATTTTATTTTAAAAAATTTATACATACTAAGAAGAGAAATGCTGGTGAAAATTAACTCTATAATTATAGAATTAGGGGTGATAAATTGGACAATTATTATATGGAAAGAGCACTGAAATTATCTAAAAAATCAGTGGGCTTTGTAAATCCTAATCCAATGGTTGGTGCTGTTATTGTAAAAGACAATAGAATAATTGGCGAGGGCTACCATGAATACTTTGGTGGGGCACATGCAGAAGTAAATGCTTTTAAAAATGCAAGAGAAGATGTAGCAGGTGCAACTATGTATGTAACTTTGGAACCTTGCTCTCACTATGGCAAAACGCCACCTTGTGCGGATGCTATAGTACGAAACAAAATATCTAAAGTAGTAATTGGTATGATAGACCCTAATCCTCTAGTTGCAGGGCGAGGAATAGAAATCCTTAGAAATAATGGTATAGAAGTTATTACAGGCATAATGGAGTCAGAGATAAAAAAAACAAATGAAGTATTTATAAAATATATAACTAAGAAACAACCTTTTTGTATTATGAAAACTGCTATGACAATGGATGGGAAAATAGCAACTTCTACTGGTGATTCAAAGTGGATAAGTAATGAAAAATCTAGATCATATGTGCATGAATTAAGACATAGGGTAGCTGGAATAATGGTGGGAATTGGAACAGTGCTAAAGGATGATCCACAGCTTACTACAAGAAGAGACGGTAGTAGCAAAAACCCTATAAGAATAATTATTGACAGCAAGGCAAGAATACCATTAGAGGCAAAGGTATTAAAATGTGATGAAAAAACAAAAACTATTATTATTACGACAGAACTGGCTGAAGGCACTAAAATTGAAGCTATTAAACAAAAAGGTGCAGAAGTTATAGTAATTCCAAGTAAAAATAATCGTGTGGATTTAAAGAATTTAATGAGTGTCCTAGGTGACGCAGGAATAGATAGTATTCTGTTAGAGGGTGGAAGCACCTTAAATTATTCAGCTTTAGAAGAAGGCATTGTGGATAAAGTTATTACCTTCATTTCTCCAAAAATATTTGGGGGAACTTCTAGTAAAACTCCAGTAGGAGGCGTAGGTATAGAGCATGTGAAGGATTCTATTTTGCTTACAGATACTGAGGTAACTAAATTTGATGAAGATATTATGATAGAAGCTTATGTAAAGAAAGTTGAAAAAGGGTGTGAATAGATGTTTACAGGCTTGATTGAGGAAATTGGAGAAATAAAGTCTATAGAGAAAGGTACAAAATCTGCCAGAATTACTATAAAAGCAGAAAAAATTCTTGAAGGTACAAAGCTTGGTGATAGCATTAGTACCAATGGAGTGTGTCTTACGGTAACAGAATTTAATAAAAGCAGCTTCAGTGTGGATGTCATGGCTGAAACTATAAGAAAAAGTAACTTAGGAAAATTAAAACCCGGTTCAAAGGTTAATTTAGAAAGAGCCTTAAGACTTTCAGATAGACTAGGAGGCCATATAGTAAGTGGACACATTGATGGAGGCGGAACCATTGTAGATTTGTATAATGAAGAAAATGCCACTTGGGTGTCTATAGAAACTACAACAGATATATTAAAATATATAGTACATAAAGGGTCAATAACAATTGACGGTATTAGTTTAACTGTAGCCTATGTAGATGAGAATATTTTTAAAGTATCAATTATACCTCATACAAAGGGTGAAACTACTTTATTAATGAAGAAGATAGGTGATGAGGTTAACCTAGAGTGCGATATGATGGCGAAGTATGTTGAAAAAATACTAAAAAGCAGTGAAACGCCAAAAGAGAAAAAATCTATTAGCATGGACTTTCTTCAAAGAAATGGATTTGCATAAATCTTAATAATAGCAGGAAGAGACAATTAAAATCACATGTACAATGGTGATAATTAAGGGGTGGAAAAATGTATAAATTCAATACTATTAAGGAAGCATTAGAAGATATTAAAAATGGTAAAATTATTGTGGTAGTAGATGATGAAGATAGAGAAAATGAGGGAGACTTAGTCATAGCAGCTGAAAAAGCTACTACAGAAAATATAAATTTTATGGCCAGGTTTGGACGTGGACTTATATGCATGCCTGTAGTTAAAGAGAGATTAGATAAATTAAACATAAATCAAATGGTAGAGCACAATACTGATGCAAAACAAACAGCCTTTACTGTTTCAATTGATGCTATAACATGTACTACAGGAATATCTGCTGCAGAAAGAGCAAGTACTATATTAAGAGTGCTAGATACTGATGCTACACCAGAACATTTTACTAGACCTGGTCACATATTTCCACTAACAGCAAAAGAAGGTGGAGTACTAAAAAGGGCTGGGCATACTGAAGCGGCAGTGGATTTAGCAAGGCTTTCAGGATTATATCCCGCAGGTGTGATTTGTGAAATTATGAATGATGATGGGTCTATGGCTAGGGTACCAGAACTTATGGATTACGTAAAGGAACATGATTTGAAGATAATTA
>CALJTN010000011.1 GCA_937976175.1 uncultured Clostridiaceae bacterium
AAAAAACAAAGATACATATTAATATAAGAATAAGAGCTACCTCCATGAGCTAAAACAGGACTTTAAAAAATGTCTATAGTTTATATACCCTCATAAAAATTTGTAATGTTGCAGATGAACATATTGTAGGCCCTTTCATACCAACGTTCTAAGCTAATTACAAAGGAAATAATTAATTACACATTTACTCTAATAACAAATTTTTCGTAACAATTTTATAATTTTACAGCAAATCTTAACAGATCAGCATATATATTTGTTGAAAGTGTAATAGCGCAGCACTGATTGATGTTTAGAGGATTTATGAGAAGTTTTAAATTAGGTAAAACAATGCTTAGGGATAAGCCGTACAAAAGTAATCAGGGGGTTAAAAAGGTTATGGGGAATAAAGTTACAGAGAGCTGCATTAATGAAATACAGGATCGCTTAGTAGATTACATAATGGAACATAGTAGTAAAAATAAAAATAGAAAGTTTACTTGTTTTAATAGGCATGCCCATAAACATATGGATGGAGAGCCAAGTGCGGCTATAGTGCCTGGAACCAATGGTCGGTATTGGATATGCTTTAGTTGTGGAGCTAAGGGAGATATTTTGCAAGCTGCTGAGTATAAAGAAGGGATAGAGGACTTTGGTAACCAAGTGAGGTTTTTAAGTGAAAAGTACAGTATTAAAATTCAAAAGGAGTTTTGTGACACTACTGCAGAACATAATCACTCTCAGTGGAAAGAAAATAACAGTATCAATAATAGTAAGGATAGTAGAAGCAATTATAATTCAATAAGTAAAGATAAGGAGTTCAATTTGAAAGATAACACTAAAAGTAATACTTTGAATTATCATAAGAAAATTACATCTAGTTATTACTATGAAGATGAAAATGGAAAGGGCTTATATAAAATTTGTAGAAGAGAGTGGACAGAAGAGGGCAAAAGAAAAAAAGATTTCATGGCTTATACTAAGTATAAAAGTAGCTGGAGCTTTGGCATAAAGAATACAAGACATGTGATTTATAAGCTACCGCAGGTTTTAAAAGCTATCAGAGAAGATGAGATTATTTTCTTTGTAGAAGGGGAGAAATGCGTAGAGTGGATTTTTAAGCTGGGGCTCGTAGGAACTACCACTGCTTTTGGAGCTAGGGGATTTTCAGCTTATAGCAAGGATTATGCTTCATCTTTAAAGGGAGCTAGTGTGGTGATTCTACCTGATAATGATGACAGTGGAAAGGGCTATGCTACAGAAGTTTTAAATGCATTAAAGCCTGAGGCAAAGTCTATTAAAGTAATAGAACTTCCAGGGCTAAAACTTAAGGGAGATATTGTGGATTGGATAGAAAATGGAGGCACCAAGGAAGAACTAATGAGCTTGGTTAATGATACTGAGGAAGCAGAGATAGAGGAAATCACGGCACAGGAGAAAGGCATAGGAAACATTTTTGAAGATGAATTTTGCTACTATAAATATCACAAAGATCAGAGAATAAATATTTCTAATTTTATTATTAATCCTAAATATTATATTGAGAATGAGGAAGATGCTCAAATTATAGGAGATATCGTGACAAAACAAGGAGTCATAGAAGAGAAGGTATTTAAGACCTCTGATTTTGACGATGTAATATCCTTTAGAAAAGCTTTAAGTAGCTTCAAAGCCTTTTACATAGGAAGGGTGGAGGATCTTCAATATATAAGGTACATTGTTTCAAGTAAAAGCTGTGGTGTAAAGAAAGGTGTTACCTATAGTGGTTTTCATAAACATAATGATCAGTGGTGTTTTGTATCAGAGCATGGAGCTTTAGATTCCAAGGGGAATGCTATGCAGGATATAATTTTGCAAAATCAATATGCAGAGCTTAATACTAATATGGTAAAGAAAGATTGTATAGCAAGGGAAGAACTTTTGCTAATTGCACCATACTTATTTAAATTTAGTATTTTAAAGAATACTGCGGCAATACTTGGTTATGTAAGTGGTTTGTTTCTTAAAGAGAAGCTGAAAAATAATACTATTCAATATAATCATCTTTTAATAGAAGGAGAGAGTAGTAGTGGTAAAAGTAGTGCTGTAAAACATGTTATTACCCCTATATTGTGCATGGAGGATGGTATATTAAATGCAGCCCAGTGTACAGATTTTGCCTTGAATAAAACTGCCAGTAGCAGTAATTTTATACCTCTTATTTTAGAAGAGTACAAGCCTCACATAATAGGTAAGTACAAGGTGGATTTAATATCAGGAGTTATGAGAAATTCCTATGACAATTATAAGGGCATAAAAGGGGTGGCGACCTTGGACAAAAATAGGTGTTTTATTCCTAGAGCTTCGGTGATTTTGTCTGGAGAGGTGGGCATTGAGGAAACCGCTAATGTAGGAAGAAGCCTAAGAGTTATATTTGCAACCTCTTATTTTCATGAGACAACTAAGGAAAGTCTAGAAAAATTAAAGGAGAATTCTAATTTACTTAATAAACTTGGGAAAAGTCTGTTGAAGGAGGGTTTAAAAATGGAAGAGAAAGAACTTAAGGCACTTCATAGTGCAACCTTTGAAAAATTGCTGGGTAATAATATTAAAAATGACAGGGTTAAAAACTCCATAACTAACTGTATCATTGGTATAGCTCTGCTTAAAAGTGTATTTGATGATTTAGATTTAAATATGCAAGAGTGCACAGGATTTACTATTAAAGAAATAGTTTCATCAATAAAAAGGGGAGCTTACGAGGATTTGTTAGACAGTGGTTCAAGCAATAAAACAGTCATAGAGCAAAATTTTGAAACCATGAATCGGATGGCAGCTAATAATGAGCTTTCAAGAAACATTGACTATGATGCACAGTTAGATCAAGATGGCGACCATGTGCTTCGGCTTAACTACACCTCTTTTTATGATAGGTTCGTTAAGTACTGTAGGGAGCACAATGTAACTCATGAGGTGCTACCTCTAAGCAGTTTTAAAAAACAACTCAGTAATATGCAGTACTGTAAATGCTACAATAAGCCAGTGAATTTTTCAGTAAGGCTAGAAAACCCAAAGGACAAGAAGACTTTTAGAAGTGCAGTGATTTATATTAGTAAGCTCAGGGAGAAGAATGTGGATATAGACTTTATGGTGGATGATGACATGGGAAATGTACATTTTGAGAAGTAGAGGAAATAGTAATTGAATCTATTCAATATGCTATAAGTATTGTGAATAGAAGGTATAAATTTACAGTAACTTGAAGCAATGCTATAATAAGCTATGTAAGTATTTATGTAAAAAAGAGATATTTGAAAAAGTATTAAGGTTCACTATATGTAATAGTTATTAAAGAGGTAGAAATGGATATAAAGAATGATTTAAAATGCTGTGAAAGTGGGAGCAGGAAAAGTAATGTAGTTA
The DNA here is from genome assembly GCA_937976175.1 of uncultured Clostridiaceae bacterium. GTDB lineage: Bacteria > Bacillota > Clostridia > Clostridiales > Clostridiaceae > Clostridium_AD. Next base: position 3,382 of record CALJTN010000011.1, read on the forward strand.
GAGAGAGAGAAATAAATTAACTCTATAAAATTAGTAGGAGGGCCTGATATGAAAAAGTCTAGTAAAAATTTGCTATTGGGTATGCTATTATGTACGATAATGATTTTAATATTACCTACAACAGTCTTGGCAAATTCTGCGGAGCCGCCATCATTGGTTATACTCATAAAAAATCCACCAAAGGATCTTTCAATTGTATTAGTATCTAATGAAAGTCGACCAGAAGCAAGAGTTAAGCGGGTTGCATGGGAGGGATATTATGCTTTTTATTCGAGAGATATGCAGGTCAATGGAGATTATACGTTCAAGGTTACTACAAATGGGGAGACTTTTGAATGTAGGATTGATACACCTTTAAAGGAGTATAACAATGTATTTACTTTGGACATACCCCTTCGAAAGCTTATGCCTGGCACATATCCGTTTCGTAGAGTCATAGTAGTATCAATGCGGTTACTACTTACGCTCTTACTTGAAGGCATCATTTTTTGGTTTTTTAGATTTAGACAAAAGAAAAGTTGGATTATATTTCTTTGTATCAACCTTGTAACACAGGGTGCCTTGAATATTTGGCTCAATAGTGGAGGTTCGCTGATGCCAAGCTATTTAATTCTGAGTTTGATTTTTGGAGAGTTTTTTGTGTTTATGGCTGAAATGATTATGTTTCCTATTCTTATTAAAGAACATGGAAAAAGCCGTAGCTTGAGTTATGCTTTCATTGCAAACTTCATAAGCTTAATTGCCGGTGGCTTTATTATTTCGGTTTTGCCGGTTTAGTTATCTCAAATAAATCTAAATTTATAGAGAGCATTTCTGCATAAATCAGAACTGCTCTTTTTTATTGCCCTTTTTCATTGCACCTCAATTGCAAAATATAATAAATCAATAAATATATAATGTAAATAAATAATTATTTATTGATAAACAATAAATAATGTGTTATCATATATATAGAAATTAAAAGTGAGGTGCTTTTTATGAAATCATATTCAACAATTTTCCTAAAGATAGCTGTTATTCTTCTTGGAGTTCCAGTTCTTACCCTGTGTATATTTTGGGTGCCTGGGTTTGTAAATTATTTACCCTATCCCATTTTAATCGGCGTGTATGCAACGGCCATAACGTTTTTCTTTGCTCTGTATCAAACTTTAAAACTTTTAGGCTACATTGATAAGAACAAAGCTTTCTCGGAATTATCTGTAAAGGCTTTAAAGTATATAAAATACTATGCAAACACAATAAGTATTATATATGCAGTACTGGCACCATTCTTATTTCCAATAGCAGATGCAGACGACGCCCCAGGTCTAGTAGGAATCCCACTAATCATTATTTTTGCGTCAATGGCCATTGCAGTGTTTGCAGCTGTTCTTCAAAGGCTTTTACAAGATGCTATTGATATAAAATCTGAGAATGATTTAACGGTCTAAGGAGAGGTGAATAACTTGGCAATTATAATTAGTATTGATGTGATGCTTGCTAAAAGGAAAATGAGTGTAACGGAACTTACAGAGAAGGTTGGAATAACCATGGCAAATCTCTCTATACTAAAGAACGGAAAGGCAAAAGCTATTAGATTTTCAACTTTAGAGGCAATATGCAAAGCTTTGGACTGCCAGCCAGGTGATATTTTAGAATACAGCAATGATTCATAGTAGATTATTTAAATACTAAGTAGAGTTTATTGGAGGAGGCAATATATGAGGATTAAATTAATTCAACCTAAAATGTTACCAAGACCTATGGATACAAAGTTAAAAACAAGAATGTCTCCTTCATTAGCATTACTCACAATCGCTAATCTTACGCCCAAAGAGCATGAAGTTATTATTCTGAATGAAAATATTGAAAAAATAGATTTTGATGATGCTGTAGACTTGGTAGCAATAACTGTCACTGTAGATGTTATGAATAGAGCTGTGGCAATATCAAAGGAGTTTAAGAAACGAGGTGTAACGGTAATTGCAGGGGGTATACATATAACAGCAGATCCAGAGGGGGCTCTTAATAGTTTTGACGTAATAAGTGTAGGTATGGCTGAGAGAGTTTGGGCAAAAATCCTTAAGGATAAAGAAAATGATTCACTTAAGAAGATATATCATGATATGGAAAATATATCTGGAGAAGAAATAGTATCACCTGCTTATAACATTATTGATAATAAAAAATATTTATATACTAATATAATTAGTACAAGCAGGGGATGCCCGTTTCAATGTGATTTCTGCTATAATAGTTGCAAAAATGTACTTAAAACTTATATTAATAGACCTATAGAACATGTAATTAAAGATATAAATGCATTAAAAACAAGACATATAATGTTTATTGATGATAATTTTATTGGAAATCCTAAATGGACAAAAAAATTATTAAAGGAAATAAAACCTCTTAAACTAAAGTGGAATGCAGCGGTTACTTCTAATATAATGGACATGCCTAAATTATTAGATGAAATGAAGGAGTCTGGTTGTCAAAGCCTATTTATAGGTTTTGAAAGTATAAATAGTAAGTCATTAGATAGTGTCCATAAGGTGCAAAATAGTGTAAACAGATATGAGAAGCTTGTAGATGAAATTCACAAAAGAGGAATAATGATAAATGCAAGTTTTGTTTTCGGATTAGATGAAGATGATGTCTCTGTATTTAAAAATACATTAGAATGGATAGTTAAAAATAAGATAGAGACGGTAACCTCACATATCCTTACTCCCTATCCTGGTACAAAGTTATACGCATCATTAATAGAGAAAAATAGAATTGTAGATTTTAATTTGTCAAATTATAATACTGCACATGTGGTATATAAACCTAAGAATATGACAGCAGAAGAATTATATAATGGCTATCTATGGATATATAAAGAAGTGTACACGTTTAAAAATATAATGAAAAGACTACCAAAATCTAGAAAGCAATGGATCCCATTTCTAGCATTTAATTTCTTTTATAGGAAGTTTGGAAAGCTGACGGAAGTTTTGTGCAATATAGTTTCTTTTAAAAATATAGGAAGATTTTTTAGATGGTTAGCTTATTGTATAAAGTAGGTGGCGGAATTTTATCTTTCTATTATTTATAAATTGAGTGTGTTTATAAGAGGAACTTAAGATAATGAATAATACTTAATTCAGTATCTGAGGCTAAGCTAGTTCAGATGTTATTAAAGGTTGAATAACATGAATCAAAAGCTTTCTACTATTGCCCAGCGAGAAGCTCAAATGGGATACCATGGCTTTGTAATGGGAACAAAACCTAACATCGAAGCGATAATATCATTATTCCCTAAGTTGGATATAGAAAAATGGGATAATCATTGGTGTGCTGCATTTGTATACTACTGCTGCACAAAAGCAGGTATTAACCTCCCAGTACGATATCCTGATGAACGTATTTCGAATAACTTTGCTGGTTGTAATGCATGGGAACAATGGGAAAAATTTACTCATGTTAATTGTTGGTATGACTCAAATGAACCTCAATTTATTCCTGAAGCTAGTGATATCGTGCTATATGATAGAGCATTTGAAAACGCTGAACATGACCATATAGCTATTGTAATAGAAGTTGGGACTTGGAGAATATAATATTTATTTTGAAGAATTTAGGGATAGAAAGTCTAAGAAAGTAGAACCTAGTAGCGATTAACTTCATAATATATAAAATGTATTTATATTGTGGAGGGAAAGCTTTGGAAAAATTAAATCCTGAAAAGTTACAAGTGAATTTTGGTATGGGCACAGATGAAAAGAAAACCATTATTCCGAGAAAATACACACTCACTCATTCAGATGAAACGGGAGAGTTATTTTTGACTATTGCAACAAAGTATGATTATAGTAAAATCACTGATATGAGGGATGAAGTGCTAGCAAAATGGAGTATGGATAATAATGAGTACGCCTTGATGGTTAATGTCATGGTAGATAAAGAAAAGAACCCAATAATGTCAGCAGTTCGTAATAGCATTTTTGCTAAAGAATTACCACTGGCGTTACAGGCCCTTAGGGAGGGTGACAAAGAATTTTTTAAAGAAAATTCATCTTTAGATAAAGCACCTATTTACGTAAAATTCAATTCTATTTATCCGTTATTTAATCGGCTAGAACTATGGGGAACGCCCTCGGATTATAAGAGAAGATTCTTAATTTAACATCCATATAGTATAATTTAAAACCCCAGCAAAGGAAACCCAAGCTATATAAGGAATCATAAGATAAGCGGAAATTTTATCTATCTTATGAAACTCAAAGGTAGTTAAAAGAATGAATACTAGTAATAGAAGTAATTCTAGGAAAGCTATTGCATATAGTCTAAATCTGAAAAATATAATGGACCAAAGAAAATTTAAGAATAACTGAATAACATATAAAAATAATGCTTTGGTTACATCTTCCGAAGAGTTACCTTTCATCCAAATTCTATAAGCGGCTATAGCCATTAAAAAATATAGAATTGTCCATACTACAGGAAAAACCCATCCAGGAGGTGAAAAGGAAGGTTTATTAAAACTTTCATAGGCAATAGTGGGGGTAATGCTTAAAAAACCACTTAAGAAACCTATGCCTTCTGCTAATAAAATGCTAATAATGAGAGCAATAATGTTTTTTTCACCTTCTACCTTAAAAATATTAAACACCTTTTATCTTCCTTTCTATAATTGTTTTAAATAGAGTTTATGGTAAAAATATGATAATTTCAATTATGTATTTTATAATATATTTATTCAGTAGTGATTTTATACCTATGGGGATTTTGGGAGAATGGTGAAGTGGGTCATAAATCTCCTTATTAAGTTGTTAATATTGAAGTACCATAGGTGATAATTTAAAACTAGATATATAAAGAGCACTTATGATTTAACATTACAAGTTAAATCATAAGTGCTCTAATTTTAGATATTAATTTTTCATATACTTTCTGCATATGAGGTTCATTGCTATATAAATTAATTTCATCTATGGGAATCCATTTAACAGCACTATTTTCATCTGTTTTTACTATAAGTAGTTCATCTTCATCAGCCTCGACTAAATAAGCAACGGATAAATGTAAATGTGCAGATATATAATTACCTTTTTTTACATGGCCAAGTACAGGCAATATGTCTAATGAAAATATTTGAGAAGTAACAGGATGAATACTTTTGACACCAGTTTCTTCTTTTGCCTCTTTAATTGCAACAGCGAGTAAATCTTCCTCTCCATCTGCATGACCACCTGTCCAGGACCAGGAATTATATATATTATGATGTACCATTAACACTTTATCTTTTGATTTATTTACTACAAAACCTGAGCTTGTTATGTGAGCCATGCTATTATCCCTAGTTAAAATATCGTCAAATTTATCGATACAATACTCAATTAACGCTTTATCCTTTTTCTCTTGTTCACAGCAGGGGATGTAATTTTTTATTAAGGAAGTCCAGTTCATAGTCTTTTTAACCCTCATTTCAAAGTATTACTTTCAATATGATTATTATTTTTTAGGTTTCTTTGTAGTAGGTACACCTTCTGGAATGATTTTTTTCCATCTCTTTAACTTATAAGTATTTCTCGTTAAGAACTTTGCCACAAATCTAGGGATCTTCATTTCTACTATTTTTTCAGTCACTTTGGCCCTCATTTCTTCTACAGTAATATCAGGCGAGGTAAACTTACCATTTCTATAACAATGACTGCAATACATTTCACTAAGTGTTCCGTTGGCCTCAGTTCCTACAGTTCTTTCATCTTTATCCAAAGGCATCCCACAACTTTGACAATTCACATATTTCTTCTTCATAATTCTCACTCCATCTCTAATATATAAACTTTTAATTATATTCTAACCTGTAATTTATAACTTGAATATATAAATATAAATTATCCCATAGATTTATACTTTTCTTCACCTGTAGTCACACTCTGTTAATTGCATGGCAGAGTATAATTTATAGGTATGATTAATTATACATCAAACCACCCATTACGTTTAAACCATAAGAACATCTCTACTGCAATAATAGCCATAACTAATATTATTATGAAGTAGCCATACTTCCAGGTAAGCTCAGGCATGTTTTGAAAATTCATACCGTAGACTCCGGCTATAAAGGTTAGCGGAATAAATATAGTTGTTATAACTGTTAAAATCATCATGTTTTTATTCATACGAGAGGAATTTATAGATAAATAATTATCACGTATATCAGAGGTCATTTCTCTATTAGACTCCACCATATCTGAAAGTTTAACTAAGTGATCATAGATATCAGAAAAGTATAGTTTATGCTCATAAAACCCTTGAAGGCGTTCAGAATTTAATATCCTATATAATAAATCACGCATAGAATTTACCAGTCTTCGAAGCTTTAATAAATCACTCCTTATATCAAAAATTTCATTGATTAAAGTATGAATTGGTTTTTTCATAACGTTACTATCGATTTCGTTTAATCTATCTTCAATCTTATAAATGGCTGGGAAAAAGTAATCAACTATTTTATCTAATATTTGATGGACAATATAAGACGGGCCCTTATCCCAATTCTTTTCATTCATTTTTGCTCGCTGCCAGGCTTCATCTAGTTCAATTAATTCGGTACTATGATAAGAGACTATGTAATTACTGCCTACAAAAAGAGAGACCTCTATGGGATCTAAAGTGTATTGAGATAAAGCATTAAGTATGAAGAAATTATAATCATCATAATAATCTAGCTTAGGGCTATTTAATGAGAAAACACAATCTTCTATGGATAGATGATGAAAATGAAAATAATCATCCAATAAGGATATTTCTTCTTGAGTAGGGTTATTAAAATCCATCCAATACCATAGGATATTTTTCTTTGTTAAATCTTCTAAAGACAAATCATAAACTGGTTTTAAATCTTTCGTAATAGCTATAGTGCGAATCAAACAAATTCATCCTTTCTGCTAACTTTCCAGATATGAAAGTATACGCGTAATTATATAAGCACAATAATTACATTATAATACAATGATTGTTAATAACAAGCCTATTTGTAGAAGTGCGAGAATTTCCTTTTGAAAAGTTGCAAATTAGTAAATAATTTTTAGAATATAGTAAATACTAAGAAGTATGGAAAAATAAAACTAAAACATAAGAAAATTACTCAAAATGGTTATAAAACACTTTTAGCTTGACATATAATATAAAAATATATATACTTTGACTATCAAACTATTTGAAAATCAAAGTAAAGGGAGAGGATGATTATGAAATTACCTCCTTTAAAAATTGGAGAACTAATAGCAAGTATTCCTATAATCCAAGGCGGTATGGGGGTTGGTGTATCTCTTTCTAGTCTTGCAGCGGCGGTTGCAAATGAGGGTGGTATTGGGATAATATCTACTGCTCAGATTGGGTATAATGAAGAAGACTTTGGAGCCAATGCAAGGGAAGCAAACAAAAGAGCATTAAGAAATGAAATACGACGCGCTAGAGAATTAAGCCCTAAGGGCATTCTTGGTATAAATATTATGGTAGCCATGAATAATTACGAAGAAATAGCAAGAACTGCTCTAGAAGAGGGCATAGACTTAATAATATCCGGTGCAGGACTTCCGCTTAATTTACCTAAAATAGCTAAAGATTTTAAAGCAAAGCTAGCACCTATAGTATCCTCAGCGAAGGCAGCTACAGTTATAGCAAAAATGTGGGATAAGAAAGAAAGTTGTGCACCAGATTTAGTTGTGGTTGAAGGTCCTGAAGCTGGCGGGCATCTTGGTTTCTCTATGGAAGCATTAGTGGAAAACAAAGCTCAAGACCTGAAGGTTATAGTTAAAGAAGTCATTGAGGCTATTAAGCCTTTTGAAGAAAAATATAATAAAAAAATACCTGTAGTTGCGGCTGGTGGCATTTACACTGGAGCAGATATTGCTGAGTTTATAAAACTTGGTGCAGCAGGGGTACAAATGGCCACTAGATTTGTAGCTACAGATGAATGTGATGCTAGTTTAACTTATAAAATGGCATACATTAATTCAAAAAAAGAAGATATAAAAATAGTTCAAAGCCCTGTAGGTATGCCGGGAAGAGCAATTGATAATAAATTCATGAAGACCGTCTCAGAAAAAGGCTGCAAGGTAGACAAATGTTACTTATGCATAAAGGAGTGCAATCCTAAGGAAACTCCTTATTGTATTACAGAGGCGCTAATACAGGCAGTAAAAGGAAACTTAGATAAGGGACTTATCTTTGTGGGAAGTAATGCTTATAAGGTAGATAAAATTACCTCAGTCAAGGAACTTATGAATGAACTAGTGGTAGAAGCAGAGAGTGTTCTTTAAGAAAAGTAGGTATTAGTATAAATATGAAAAAATAGGTTAATTATCAATAGTTTCATAATTATATAAAAATATTGACAAAAAAGAATTCCATAGATATACTTTGATTATCAAAGTATTTGAAAATCAAAGTATGGGAAATGGTGATAAATATGAGCAAATCTGTTGGCGTTGTCAATGAACTTCTAGTAGAGACCTTTAATGATATATTGCAAATAGAACAAAAGGCACTTAAAGAAGGAGTCCTTAAGGAGCTATCAATAACAGAGATTCATACTATTGACGCAATAGGAATGTATGAATATAGAACTATGACAGAGGTAGCCCAAGATCTTAAAATTACTGTAGGTACTCTTACTACAGCTATCAATAAACTTTTGAAAAAAGGTTATGTAGATAGAAAAAGAGGAGAAGAAGATAGAAGATCAGTAATGATTACGCTTACTAGAAAAGGAAAGCTCGCCTATAGAATACACGATAAATTTCATGCTGAAATGGTGAAAGCAACTATAGATGGTCTTAATGATGAAGAAGAAGAGATATTGATAAAATCTCTTGAAAAATTAAATAACTTCTTCAAAGAAAAATATAAGTTATAGGTTAATGAAGGGAGCAGTTAAGCAATGAATGAGGTACAAATAATTGGTACGGGAAGTTATGTTCCTCTAAACATAATGACTAATCATCAATTATCAGAAATTGTAGATACTTCTGATGAATGGATAACTTCTATGACAGGCATCAAGCAGAGACATATATCACAAGGTGAAAATACTTCAGACTTAGCCATAAAAGCCGCCTTAGAGGCATTAAAAGATGCAAAGGTTAAAGCAGAGGATATAGATCTTATAATCCTCGCAAGCACATCGCCAGATCAGTTTCTTCCAGCAACTGCATGTATAGTTCAAGGAAAGATTGGAGCAACTAAGGCTATGGCCTTTGACATATCAGCAGCCTGCACGGGGTTTATATTTGCCCTTAATATAGGAATGCAGTTTCTTAGAACAGGTCAGTGCAAGCGGGCTTTAATTATAGGTGCTGAGGTATTATCAAAGATTGTTGATTGGACTGATAGAAATACTTGTATACTCTTTGGAGATGGTGCAGGAGCCGCAGTAATTGAGGCTGGTAGTAAAAGAGGAATTATTTCTGTGAATTCAACTTCAGAAGGTGAAAAGGCTGAATTCTTAACTTGTCATACCGTAGATGTTATAAACACTTATACAAGTGGAATTGAAGACTTTAAAGCAACAATAAGTATGAATGGCAAAGAAATTTTTAAGTTTGCAGTAAATATTATTGAAACTAGTATAGATAAGATTTTAAAGGAAAATAATTATACACTAGAGGATATTAAGTATGTAGTTTGTCATCAGGCAAATTCCAGAATAATAGATTATGTTGTTAAAAAATTGAAGGCCCCAAAAGATAAGTTCTATGTAAATTTAGATAGGTATGGAAATACTTCAGCAGCAAGTATAGCCATCGCTTTAGATGAAATGAACAAAAAGGATTTATTAAAGGCTGGAGATAAGATTATACTTGTAGGCTTTGGCGGTGGATTAACCTACGGAGCTTCATTAATAGAATGGACAATAAATAAATAAAATTTTAGGAGGAATTAGTAATGATATTTGAAAAAGTTAAAAGTGTAATAGTGGAACAATTAGGTATAGACGAAGCAGAGGTTACAATGGAAGCAAGTTTCACAGATGATTTAGGTGTAGATTCTCTTGAAATATTTGAAATTGTAATGTCACTGGAAGAAGCTTTTGAAATTGAAATACCAAATGAAGATATAGAAAACATTAAGAATGTAAAAGGAATTGTTAAGTATATAGAAGCAAAAATGAGCTAATAACAATTAATAATTGTTATCTTCCCCAGAGGAATATGAGGGGGGTAAATATCCTTCTGAAGTAGTTAATGATACAGCTTCCAAGGTGATGAATTAAAGGGTTAGATAATTAGAGAGCTGAATTACTAAGTGTATTAAAATTTAGTTTTCTTCAGTATGTTAAAAAAGTATATATTACATAAAGATAGTTGTAGTAATATATGCTTTTTTCTATAATTATCTGACCCTAATTATATGATGAGTAGTTAATTAGGTAGTTCCGTTCAGATAAAATACGATGAGTATTATAACATAGTGGACAGGTGACAGCCCAGAAAACGTCAACTGCCATCTGTCAATTGTCCACTATGTTGTTATGTATGTTAATGATATTTTTGAAGTCGTTAATATTACAGCATTGATGATGAACAGCTACGCAGGTGATGATATAAAGAATGAAGGAGGGGTAACATGATTAATTCCGTATTTTTTAAGGAACTAGGTGTAAAGTATCCAATAATACAAGGTGGAATGGCTTGGGTTGCAGACAGTAGTTTAGCATCTGCAGTATCAAATGCAGGGGGTCTTGGTATTATAGCAGCAGCCAATGCACCAGTTGATTATATAAGAGATGAAATTAGAAAAACAAAGCAGTTAACAGATAAACCTTTTGGGGTAAACATAATGCTTTTAAGTGAGAATGCAGAACAAATTGCACATCTTGTATGCGAAGAAGGTGTTAAGGTAGTTACTACAGGGGCAGGAAACCCAGGTAAGTACATGGAGCTTTGGAAGTCTCATGGAATTAAAGTAATACCGGTGGTACCTTCCGTGGGCCTAGCTAAGCGTATGGAAAGAGCAGGAGCGGATGCACTTATTGCAGAAGGCTGTGAATCAGGAGGACATATTGGTGAACTTACAACAATGGCACTAGTTCCTCAAGTTGTGGATGCAGTTAGTATCCCAGTAATCGCAGCAGGTGGCATAGGTGATGGACGTGGTGTTGCTGCAGCCTTTATGCTTGGAGTACAGGGAGTTCAGGTAGGAACAAGATTTTTAGTAGCAAATGAGTGTACAGTACATGAAAATTATAAACAGAAGGTATTAGCTGCAAAGGATATAGATGCAGTGGTTACAGGAAGATCTACAGGACACCCTATTAGGGTTTTAAAAAACAAGTTATCAAGACAATTTCAAAAACTTGAGAAGGAAAACGCTTCAATTGAGGACTTAGAGGAATTAGGACGCGGATGTCTTCCTAGAGCAGTAAGAGAAGGCGATATGGAGATGGGTTCAGTTATGGCAGGACAAATTGCTGGTCTTATAAAGAGGGAGCAAAGTTGCAGTGAGATAATAGAAGAAATGTTTACAGAAGCTGAGGAAGCTATTGAGAAGTTTAGATAAGAGATAATATTATTATTTAACATATATGAAAGTGTTTGGGAGGGTATTATGGGTAAAGTTGCTTTTATTTTTCCAGGACAGGGAGCCCAATATATTGGTATGGGTAAGGAGTTATTTGAAAATATAGAGGTTTGTAGACACGTATTTAATACAGCAGATGAAGAACTTAATTTTCAGTTAAGTAAACTTTGCTTTGAAGGACAAGAAGAAGAGTTAAACATTACAGAGAATACTCAACCAGCTATTTTAGCCACTAGTATAGCAGCACTTATGGCGTTAAAGCAACGAGGAATAAAATGTGATGTAACTGCGGGGCTTAGCCTTGGAGAGTACTCGGCACTTGTTTGTAGTGGAGCTATGGATTTTAAAGATGCTATAAAACTTGTTAAAAAACGTGGAAGATTCATGCAGGAGGCAGTACCTGTAGGAGTAGGAACAATGGCAGCTATTTTAGGACTTGAGGCTACTTTAGTTGAAGAAGCTTGCAATGAGGCTAGAACTACTGGAATAGTAGAGATAGCTAATTTAAACTGCCCAGGACAGATAGTAATTGCCGGGGAAATAGCAGCGGTGGAACTTGCCTGTGAAAAGGCAAAAGAAAAAGGTGCAAAAAGATCAATGCTCTTACCTGTAAGTGCACCCTTTCATACATCTATGTTAAAACCAGCAGCAGAAAAGTTAGAGAGTGAGCTTGAGAACATACACCTTGAAGATATGACTATTAAGGTGATGACAAATGTTACTGGTGACTATATAAGAAATAAGGATGATATAAAGTCCACTTTAAAACTTCAAGTTATGAGTTCTGTTTTATGGGAAGGTGTTATAAGAAATATGATAAAAGATGGTGTAGATACCTTCGTAGAGATAGGACCAGGCAAGGTATTGAGTGGCTTTATTAAGAAGATAGATAGAAAGTTAACAGTAGTGAATGTAGAAGATATGGCATCTCTAGACAGAGCTGTTGCATCTTTAGAGAACGCAGTAGAGCTACATAAACAGTAGAATCCATAGATTAATAAAAGTATTGAAGCAATATAATTGTTGAAGCAATAAAATTTCTTAATAAGCATAACTAATTAAGAAAATGTCACTATGAAAGATGTAAAGGAGCAGATTTATGTTAAAGGGAAAAACAGCAGTAGTTACAGGAGCTAGTCGTGGTATTGGAAGAGCTATAGCTATAAAGCTAGCGAAGCTTGGAGCAAATGTAGTTGTTAACTATAGAAATAGTGTAGATGCAGTACAGGAAGTAGTTAAAGAAATAGAAGCTTTAGGGGTTACGGTATTAGCAGTTCAAGGTGACATAAGTAACTATAATGATGTAGAAAATATGATGAAGAAGTGCATGGAAGAGTTTGGAACCATAGATATTTTAGTTAATAATGCGGGCATAACAAAAGATTGTCTTCTTATGAGAATGAAGGAAGAGGACTTTGACAGCGTTATAGATATTAATCTAAAAGGTGCTTTTAATTGCACAAAGCATGTATCGGCAATAATGCTTAAGCAAAGGCGTGGAAGAATAATAAATATATCCTCAGTATCTGGACTTACAGGGAATGCAGGGCAAGTAAACTATTCCTCTGCAAAGGCAGGCATTTTAGGAATGACTAAGGCTGTGGCTAGAGAACTAGCAAGTCGAGGAGTTACTTGCAATGCAGTGGCACCGGGATATATTCAAACAGATATGACTGATGTGTTATCAGAGAAGGTGAAGGATAATATAACAAGTACTATTCCACTAAAAAGACTTGGTAATCCTGAAGATGTGGCAAATGCAGTAGCATTTTTAGCCTCAGAGGAAGCTTCATATATAACAGGTCAAGTTATAAATGTAGATGGCGGAATGGTAATGTAGCATCATAGAAGGTACAAAATAGCTTTGAATATGATGACTTGCAGCATTGAAAATGATGACTAAGGGAGGAGCTATTTTATGAAAAATAGAGTTGTTATAACAGGTATGGGAGCAGTTACTCCTATAGGAAATGATGTAAATAGTTTCTGGAATAATATAAAAGAAGGTACTTGTGGCATAGATGTAATTAAGTCTTTTGATATTTCAGATTTTAAATGTAAGCTAGGTGCAGAGGTTAAGGATTTTGATGCAACAGTTGCTATAGATAAAAGAGAAGCTAGAAAGATGGATAAATACTGTCAGTATGCTATGGTAGCAGCAGATGAAGCAGTTAAAGATTCTGGCCTTGATTTAGAAACTATAAATAGTGAAAGATTAGCAGTAGTAGTTGGCTCAGGCATAGGTGGACTTAGTACTATTGAGGCAGAACATAAAAAACTTATGGAAAAAGGACCAGGTAGAGTATCCCCCTTTTTAATTCCTATGATAATAAGTAATATTGCAGCTGGAAACATTGCAATAAAATATGGTTCTAAGGGTATGTGTACTAGTGTAGTTACAGCTTGTGCTACAGGAACTAATGCAATAGGAGATGCTTTTCACATGATTCAACATGGAAGAGCAGATATAATAATAGCTGGAGGAGCTGAAGGATCAATAACTCCACTAGCACTCGCAGGTTTTGCATCTCTAACAGCTTTAAGTACAAGTGAAGATCCTTTAAGGGCATCGATTCCTTTTGATAAAGAGAGGAATGGTTTTATTATGGGAGAGGGTGCAGGCATAGTCATACTTGAATCTTTAGAACATGCTGAGAAAAGAAATGCAAAGATATATGCAGAGATGAAGGGCTATGGAGCAACTTGTGATGCTTATCATATAACTTCACCATCACCAGATGGAGAAGGTGCAGCAAGAGCAATGGTAATGGCACTTAATGATGGAGATGTTAAGGCAGAAGAAGTATCTTACATCAATGCACACGGAACAAGTACTCCATACAACGATAAGTTTGAAACTGCGGCTATAAAAGTTGCTTTTGGAGAATGTGCATATAAAATACCTGTAAGTTCAACGAAGTCTATGACAGGACACCTTCTCGGAGCAGCGGGAGCTATAGAAGCTATAGTATGTGCAAAGGCCTTAGAAGAAGGTTTTATACCAGCAACTATAGGGTATAAGGTACCAGATGAAGAATGTGATTTAGATTGCGTTCCAAACAACGGACGAAAAGAAGAACTAAAGTATGCAATGTCAAACTCCTTGGGCTTTGGTGGTCACAATGCTACTATATTATTAAAAAAATGGGATGGTAAATAATTATGGATTATATAAATATTCAAGAGTTAATAAAAACTGTTAGTAATTCAGAGCTTACCTCTTTTGAAATTGAGACAGAGGGTATTAGAATCAAGATGGAGAAAAAAGAGCAACAGGTGATAGTAGAGAGAATGCCTGTAAATGCTACACCTGTAGAATCAGGAACTAAGGAAGCTTTAATTAGAGGAAATGTAGCTGCAAATCAAGTATCTGCAGAAAAGTTGGAGAATAATATAGCTAGCACTATAGAAAATGTAGCTAAGGTAATTCCAGAGGAAAATCTATTTGTGGTTAAATCACCTATTGTTGGAACTATGTATTCTTCTCCAAATCCAGAATCACAGAACTTCGTAAAAGTTGGTAGCATGGTTAAAAAGGGAGACACCCTTTGTATTTTAGAAGCTATGAAACTTATGAATGAGATTGAAAGCGAAGTAGATGGAGAAATTGTAGAAGTTTTAGTTTCTAATGAAGATATGGTAGAGTACGGACAGCCATTATTCAAAATACGTAAAAAATAATAGTGTGAAGACAATTTAGGATTGTTATCTATCTATTGATTTATATGTGAAAGGTGGAAACATTAATATGGAAAATACAAAAGGTACTACTTTGGATATAAAACAAATTCAAGAGATTATTCCTCATAGGTATCCCTTTTTATTCGTGGATAAGGTAGAGGAGTTAGAGCCAGGAAAAAGAGCTGTAGGGTATAAGAATGTTACTATGAATGAGTACTTTTTTCAAGGTCACTTTCCCACGGAGCCTGTACTACCAGGAGTGATAATTATTGAGGCTCTTGCACAGGTTGGTGCAGTAGCACTTTTAAGTATGGAAGGATTTAAAGGGAAAATTGCTTATTTTGGCGGTATTAATAAAGCTAGATTTAGAAAAAAGGTTGTTCCAGGGGATGTACTAAGGCTTGAGGTAGAAATAATTAAAATGAAGGGGCCTGTTGGAGTTGGAATGGCAATAGCTACAGTAAATGGAGAGAAGGCAGCAGAAGCTGAGATTACATTTGCGGTAGGAATTTGAATACTAAAAACACTTTAGGTAATAATTTTAAGTGCAGGGAAGGTAAATGTGATGTTTAAAAAGATATTAATTGCTAATAGAGGCGAAATAGCGGTAAGAATAATCAGGGCGTGTAATGAAATGGGTATTCAAACTGTGGCAGTATATTCTGAGGTAGATAAAGATGCCCTTCATACTCAAATGGCAGATGAAGCTGTATGTATTGGACCTGCTAAATCTAAGGATAGTTATTTAAATATGCAAAATATTTTAAGTGCTACAGTGCTTACAGGTGCGGAGGCAATCCACCCAGGTTTTGGGTTCCTATCTGAAAATAGTAAGTTTGCACAGATGTGTGAGGAATGTAATATAAAGTTTATAGGACCAACTTCACATAATATTGATAATATGGGAAACAAGTCAAAGGCAAGAGAAATCATGATAAAAGCTGGAGTGCCCGTAGTTCCTGGTTCAGATGGAGCCATTACATCTGAAGAAGATGCTTTAAGCACAGCTGAAAAAATAGGATATCCTGTAATGATAAAGGCTTCAGCAGGGGGTGGAGGACGAGGTATAAGAGTTGTTAGAAAAGTAGAAGAGCTTATACCAGCCTATAATACTGCTAAAACAGAGGCAAAAACTGCCTTTGGTGATGATACAATGTACATGGAAAAATTTATAGAAGAGCCAAGGCATATAGAATTTCAAATACTTGCAGATGAGTATGGGAGTACTATCCATCTTGGCGAGAGAGACTGTTCTATTCAAAGGCGAAATCAGAAGGTAATAGAAGAGGCACCAGGACCTGTAATGACAGAAGAACTTAGAAAACAGATGGGTGAGGTTGCAGTTAAAGCAGCTAAGTCTATTAATTATAAAAATGCTGGAACTATAGAATTTTTATTAGATAAGCATGGAAAATATTATTTTATGGAGATGAATACCCGCATACAGGTGGAACATCCTATAACGGAAATGGTTACTGGGGTAGACTTAATTAAAGCACAGATAAAAATTGCTTCGGGACAAGTGCTTCCTTATGCCCAAGAGGATATAAAAATTCAAGGACATGCAATTGAATGTAGAATAAATGCAGAAAATCCTTATAAAAACTTCATGCCTTGTCCAGGGGAAATAAAGTCTCTGCATATTCCTGGGGGATATGGAGTAAGGCTTGATAGTGCAGCATATCAAGGGTACAAAATTCCACCTACCTATGACTCTATGATAGGAAAACTTATTGTGCATGGTAAAGATAGAGAAGAAGCCTTGTGCAAAATGAGAAGAGCCTTAAGCGAGTTTATAATAGAAGGCGTGGATACGAATATAGACTTCCAATTTAAAATAATTAATAATGAAAACTTTATAAAAGGTAACTTTGATACTAGCTTTATTAGTAAAGAGTTTGAGAATCTTTAGAAAGTAGCTGAATACATACTGGAAATAATTACCTAAAAGGTTTATACTATGAATATGGGTATAAAATAGAGCCTAATTGACAATTGAGGTAGGAAAGATAATAGTCCATTCAGAGCTCTTAATTGTAGTGTAGGTAAGCTTTTAGAAAGGGGCAGCTATATGTTTGAGTTTAAACAGATATTTAAAAAGAGTAAATATATTCAAGTTAAAAATTTAGAAAGTACATTCCTTGAAGAGGGAGAGAAAAAACCTAATATACCTTCAGGGATGTGGGTTAAATGCGAAACCTGTGGCAAAATCCTTTATAATAAGGATTTAGAGAGTAGTATAATGACCTGTGAAAACTGTAGAACTCACTTTAGGATTGGTTCTAGAGAAAGAATAAATTACACCATAGATAATGAAACTTTTATTGAATATGATGAAAATATGATCTCAGATAACCCTATAGATTTTGAAGGCTATGAAGAAAAGATTCAAAGTCTGAGGAATAAAACCTTGTTAAATGAAGCTGTAATAACTGGAGAAGGAAAGATAAATGGTGAAGATACAGTAATTGCAGTAATGGATAGCAATTTTATGATGGGAAGTATGGGCTCTGTTGTTGGAGAAAAGATAACAAGAGCCATTGAAAGAGCAACAGAAGCTAAAAAACCTATTATTATCTTTACAGCCTCAGGTGGGGCTAGGATGCAGGAAGGTATTTTTTCTCTAATGCAAATGGCTAAAACTAGTGCTGCTATTGCAAGGCATAATGAAAAAGGTTGTCTTTATATAACTGTGCTTACAGATCCAACTACAGGTGGGGTCACGGCAAGCTTTGCAATGCTAGGAGATATAATCCTAGCAGAACCTAACGCATTAATAGGTTTTGCAGGTAGAAGAGTTATTGAACAAACTATAAAGCAACAATTGCCGGAGGGTTTTCAAAGGGCTGAATTTTTGCTCCAAAAGGGTTTTATTGATAAAGTGGTGGATAGAAAAGCTATGAAGGATACTTTAACTGAGATTTTAAAAATTCATTCGTAGTTGTAAGAGAAAGACAAAAGTAACACATAGGGAGTGAGATTTTATGGTAACTTTACCTTTTGAAAAACACATGTACGAATTGAAAAGTAAAATAGATGAACTAAAGAGTTTGGCAACAGATCAAAATATGGATTTAGAAAAAGAAATAAGGCAGATGGAAGTTAAGCTTTATAATATGCAAAAGGAAGCCTATAAAAATTTAACTGCCTGGGATAAAGTAAGTATTGCAAGACTTGTGGAACGTCCTACGGCTCTTGATTATATAAACCGAATCTTTGACTGCTTTATGGAGCTACATGGCGATAGATATTATGGAGATGATTCTGCTATTGTAGGTGGCATTGCAAAATTTAATGGTATCCCTGTAACTGTTATTGCTCAGCAAAAGGGGAATAACACCAAGGAAAATATAAAGAGAAATTTTGGTATGCCAAACCCAGAAGGATATAGAAAAGCGCTAAGACTTATGAAACAAGCAGAAAAATTCAATAGGCCAGTTATTTGTATTGTAGATACTCCAGGAGCATATTGTGGACTTGGTGCGGAAGAAAGAGGTCAAGGCGAGGCCATTGCCAGAAATCTTATGGAGATGTCAAATTTAAAAACACCAATAATTTCAGTAGTTATAGGAGAAGGCGGAAGTGGTGGAGCCTTAGCTATGGCAGTAGCAGATGAGGTGTGGATGCTAGAGCATGCAATCTATTCTATTTTATCACCAGAGGGCTTTGCTAGTATATTATTTAAAGATGCAAGCCGTGCTAAAGAAGCTGCTAATACAATGAAAATAACTGCTCAAGATTTAATTAATTTTGGAATAATAGATAGGATTATAAAAGAGCCACTAGGTGGAGCACACACTAATGTGGATGAAGCAGCAGCAAATATCAAACGTAACTTAGTAGAGTCAATTGATAGGTTAAGAAGAGAACCTATAGAAGCTTTACTTACACAGAGATATTATAAATTTAGAAAAATTGGTAAGGTGGTAGAGTAATTTATATTATTTATTTTTACAGTTTAAGAAAAGTATATATACTTTTCTTTTTTTTGGTATTGAAGTATACGTATATATCATACATAATATAGTATAAGAATAATATATGAGAATAATAAAGGGGAATTAGTTTATGAGTGAAACATATAGTAAGACAATTTTAGTGATAGATTCAGGCTGTGATTTACCTTTAGAATATATTAAGCAAGATAATATAGTACCCTTAGGTTTGATATGTAATTTTAAAGGTGAAGCAATAGAGGACGACTTCGGGAAGAATTTTATTCGTAAGGATTTTTATGATGCGTTAAGGCAAGGGGAAATGCCTACTACTTCACAAATAAATAGCGAAAAGTTTATAGAAGTTTTTAAAAAGTATGTAATGGAAGAAAAATCTATCATATATATTGTCATGTCATCTGCATTAACAGGAACTATAAATAGTGCAAATATAGCAAGGGAAACTATACTTGAAGAGTTTCCAGATGCAGATATAAGTATTGTTGACAGTAAATGCGCAAGTCTTGGAGAGGGGCTTTTAGTGTACTATGCTTATGAAATGTTAAAAAAGGGTAGCTCTAAAGAAGAGATAGTTACATGGCTAGAGGAAAATAAACTTAAGATTAACCACTGGTTTACAGTCAATGATTTAAATCATTTGAAAAGAGGCGGAAGAGTATCAAGTTCAGCAGCTGCTGTTGGTACTTTGTTAAATATAAAACCAGTTTTGTTTGTGGATAATGAAGGCCGACTTATTCCTTTTTCTAAGTCCAGGGGAAGAAAAAAAGCAATAAATACCTTGGTAGAAAAATTCAAGGAGAGAACAGATCCAAATAAAGAGCAAGTTATTGCCATAGGCCATGGAGATTGTATAGAAGATGCATTAACTTTAGAAGCTTTGGTTCGAGAGCATGGAAATGTTAAAGATGTTATTTTAAGTTATGTGGGTACAGCCATTGGGGCGCATACAGGACCAGAAATATTAGGCTTATATTTTATAGCTGAGGAAAGATAAGAGAAAAGGGATATGTCTTTTTATGTAGGACATTTCCCTTTTTCTTTTCTTATATGGTTAAAAACTAGTCTTCATCATTTCCTAATTTCTTAGATTCGTTAGAAAAGCCTACGTCATTGGCAGTATGTATTCTCATTTTTTTTAATTCACTCTTTGATTTTTGACCAGCTTTTTTATTTTCCTTGCTATTTTTGTTGTTTTTATGAGACATTGTATAGTCCTCCTTGGTAATAAATATTTCAATATTAATATAACCAAGTTTATAAAATCTATGTGGGGATATTTGATAATTGAATAAAATTAACGGGCTTACAGTTTAACAAGAATCGGTAATAGAATTTTTAAATATATAATGTTATTTTAAATAATTTAAAAAACTACATAGAAAAAGAAGGTAAAATTGAAAAAATATTGAATATGTAAAATGGCTATAAATATTACAAAAAATAGGGGGATTAAACAATGAAAAAAAAGTTATTAATTATTCTGTGCTGTTTGCTTATGCTTAGTCTAATAATGCCATTTCAGCACAAAATGGTTCTAGCAGCAGAGAACAAAACTAATGAATTTAAAAGTGAAGTAGAAGGAAGTACAAGTAATTTTGTGAAGTTTTTTATTGAAGATAGGAATCATGAGCAAACATTTGATGAAAAAGAGTTCATAAGGTTAGTATATGATTACAATAATAATTCATTTCATTATTATTACAATACCAATAAAAAAATTGAAAGTACAGAAACTGGTTGGATAATTACCGTGGATATTTTAAACCTCACGAATATAGAGAAATGTTATGTATCTATTGTTACTTCAAAATACCTATTCACTAAGGAAATAACAAAAGCAGATAGTGAAAGTACAATTGAGTTAAAAATAGATGAGAATTATGTACCCTTGGAGATTAATGTTCCCTTTTCAGGGAAAGATTATAATGTTGAAAAGGTAAGTGTGAGTTATGTAGTGGGACAAAATAATATAGAAAACCAGACATATAGTGCTAATCTTAGAATAGGTACATTAATTCCAAGTGGTAAATATCATATTCAACTTATAGGACATGATGAAGATCATGCATATAATTTAACAAGAAGAAGTGTAGACATAAGAAAAGATAATACTATTACCTTTAATCGAGAAGATGTTGGTGATATAAAAATTAATTTGCATAATGAAGAGGGTATAGATGCCGAAGTACTAAACATAGTTCCGAAAAGTTATTATTGGATAATGCATATACAAGGTGTTGACTTGGTAAAAGGAGATAAGAAGTATAATTCGGCATATTTAAGCAAAATACCATATTACCAACTTGATTTTAATATAAGGGTAGATAATTGGCAGTATAGAATGTATAAAAATGAATTATATATGAATCCACATTCCATAAAAGACCCTATGATAATTGATATTGGAACCAAAATACAAGCTATTATTAATTTAAACAAAGAATCTTATGAACAAGGAGAAGAATTAGCGGATGAATGTTTTATAAAAAAGGATGCCTATGATAATATAGTGGGGAATGGATACACATCATCTGTTAATATAGGTGTGTCTCCGAACCTTAAATGGGTATGGGAGCTTAAGAATGATAAAGGAGAAACTATAAGCATACCAATGAATAATACAAATAGAATAAAGTTACCTAATGTTGTAGGCACTTTTGATATAAGTATTAAGGAGACGGCAGGACCTTTAAGGATTGTATCCGACCCAGTGAAAATAACTTTGACACCAACGTCAGATGCTCCAGTAAAGTTTGCAGATGAAAATCTTGAAAAGGTAGTGAGAGAAGCTATAAATAAACCAGAAGGTGAAATATTCAAAAGTGATGTAAATGAAATTTTCTCTTTAAATGCTAGTGAGAAAAACATATCTAGTTTACAAGGGATCGAAAATTTAACCGGTATTGGTGTTCTATTTTTACCTAAAAATAATATAGAAGATATATCTCCATTAAGTAATCTTACTAACCTTGTAGTTTTAAATTTATATCGCAATAAGATTAAGAACATTGAAGCACTAGAGAATATAAATAATCTAGGAAGCTTAGTTTTAGATGTAAATGAAATAGAAGATATAAGTATTCTAAAGAATAAGGTAAACTTAATGGAGCTAAGTGTATGTGCTAACCCCGTAAAAGACTTGGAAGTATTAAGAACATTACCTAATTTAAGAACATTCAATTTCGGTGAAAATCAAAACGTAGATATAAGTATATTAGAGTGTTTACCAAACTTAATTAATTTAAGATGGGCATATACTAGAAGTACTGAAAATATCGATGTGCTTAAAAATCTAACTAAATTAGAAAAAGCAATATTATGCGGAAATAAAATAAAAGACATA
>CALJTN010000012.1 GCA_937976175.1 uncultured Clostridiaceae bacterium
GAAATTTATAGTAAAAAGTAGTGTTAAATTATAATAGTGTGGTAAAATAAATATTATAAAAGCTGCGATGCTTACAGAGGGGTGTAAATTGTGGAAAGAAAAAAAAATATATCAATGGCGGTTATTAAAAGATTGCCTAAATACCATAGATATTTAAGAGAACTTTTAAGAAATGATGTAGATAGAATATCCTCTAAAGAATTGGGGGAAAAGATTGGGTTTACAGCATCTCAAATTAGACAAGACTTAAACTGCTTTGGGGATTTTGGACAACAGGGATATGGCTATAATGTTAAAGAATTATTAAATGAAATTAGTGGAATACTTGGTCTAACAAAAGAGTATAAGATGGTAATAATAGGTGCCGGGAATATAGGGCAAGCTATTGCAAATTATACTAACTTTGAAAGGCTAGCCTTTAGCTTAGTGGGTATTTTCGATGTCAATCCAAAACTTATAGGACTGAAAATTAGAGATGTTGAAGTAACAGATATAGATGAATTAGCATCTTTTCTTAAGGCCACACCAATAGACATTGGTGTAATATGTGTGTCAAAAAATAGTGCTCAAATAGTTAGTGAAATTATGGTAAACAATGGTGTTAAAGGTATATGGAACTTTGCTCCTGTGGACTTAGAGGTTCCAGAGGAAATAATTGTAGAGAATGTGCATTTAAGCGAGAGTTTATTAACTCTTAGTTGTTTAATGAATGACAGAACATATTAATAAAAGGAATAACTGCGTCTAATGCTTTTAAAAATCCAATAAATGTTTATTCTTTAAAAATGCCGGTTTTTATTGAAATTAGCGCCATAAAGAGGTATAATATAATTGAAGCGAAGGGCTTCAATTATTTTTTTCGGCTTATTTGTTATATTATTAACAAATGTTTAATGAATGGATTAATTCATAGGGAGTGGATTGTGTGGAATACAAAAATATTGTTCTTCAAAAAGAAGAAGAAGTTGCAGTAATTACAATTAGTAGACCCAAAGCTCTAAATGCATTAAATACAGAAACATTAAAAGAGCTAGAACTCGCAATTGATGAAATTGCCAGTGATGACAAAATCTATGCAGTAATTTTAATAGGTGATGGAAAAGCTTTCGTGGCAGGGGCTGATATCAACGAAATGAAGGATCTTGATGTTATGGGTGGCAGAAGATTTAGTAATTTAGGAAATAAAGTTTTTAGGAAACTGGAGACTTTAGAAAAACCTATAATAGCTGCTGTAAACGGTTTTGCATTAGGTGGCGGATGTGAGCTTTCTATGGCATGTGACATTAGAATAGCTTCATCAAGAGCAAAATTTGGTCAACCAGAGGTAGGCCTTGGAATAACTCCTGGCTTTGGAGGCACTCAAAGGTTAGCTAGACTTGTGGGCATGGGTATGGCTAAACAGTTAATATATACTGGAGATATTATTAACGCAGAGGAAGCTTTAAGGATAGGACTTGTTAATAAGGTAGTAGAACCGGAACAATTACTTGAAGAAGTAAAACTATTAGCTAAAAAAATTGCAGGTAATGCACCTATAGCTGTTAAGTTATGTAAAACAGCAATTAATAGGGGTATACAAATGGATATAGATACAGCTTTGACTTATGAAGCTGAGGTTTTTGGCGCGTGTTTCGCAACAGAAGACCAAGAAAATGGAATGATAGCATTTATAGAAAAAACAGAAAAATGCTTTAAAAATAAGTAATCACAATTACTTCGTAAAAAGAATAGGTAGGTAAGGATTAATGATTGTTATCTGCCAAGGAGAATAGCAAGGAGGAATAGGTAATGAATTTTGCATTGACAAAAGAACAAGAGTTTGTAAGGAAAATGGTAAGGGAATTTGCAGAGAATGAAGTTAAACCTTTAGCTGCTGAAATAGATCAAACAGAAAGATTTCCTACAGAGACTGTAGAAAAAATGGCTAGATACCATATGCTTGGTATTCCAGTTTCAACAGAGTTCGGTGGAGCGGGTGGAGACAATTTATCTTACGCTATTACTGTTGAAGAGTTATCAAAAGTATGTGGAACTACAGGAGTTATAGTTTCAGCTCATACTTCATTATGTGCGTCACCAATAGATATGTTTGGTACAGTAGAGCAAAAAAATAAATATTTAGTACCACTTGCAAAAGGTGAGAAATTAGGTGCTTTCGGATTAACTGAACCTAATGCAGGAACAGATGCTGCGGGACAACAAACTACAGCTGTTTTAGATGGCGATAACTATATATTAAATGGTTCAAAAATCTTCATTACTAATGGTGGAGTAGCTGATACATTTGTAATCTTTGCTATGACTGATAAGAGTAAAGGAACAAGAGGGATAACTGCCTTCATAGTTGAAAAAGGATTTAAAGGATTCTCAATTGGTAAGCATGAAGATAAATTAGGAATAAGAGCATCTTCAACTACTGAGCTTGTATTTGAAAACTGCATAGTTCCAAAAGAGAACATGCTTGGAAAAGAAGGAAAAGGCTTTAGTATAGCAATGAAAACTCTTGATGGAGGAAGAATTGGTATAGCAGCTCAAGCTCTAGGACTTGCAGAAGGAGCTTTAGAAGAAGCTACTAAGTACATGAAAGAAAGAAAACAATTTGGAAAACCGCTTTCAGCATTCCAAGGTTTACAATGGATGATGGCTGAAATGGAAGTTAAAGTAGAAGCTGCTAAACTTTTAGTTTATAAGGCAGCATGGAATAAAGATAATGGTCTTCCATACAGCGTAGAAGCTGCTAGAGCAAAACTATACGCTTCTGAAACAGCTATGGAAGTTACAACTAAAGCTGTTCAAATCTTCGGAGGATACGGATATACGAAAGAATACCCAGTAGAAAGAATGATGAGAGATGCTAAAATAACTGAGATCTATGAAGGAACTTCACAGGTTATGAAGATGGTTATTGCTGCAAACTTATTAAAGTAGGAGGAGATTAAGAGTGAATATAGTTGTATGTTTAAAACAAGTTCCAGATACAAACGAAGTTAAAATAGATCCAATAACGGGAACACTTATAAGAGAAGGAGTTCCGTCAATTATAAATCCAGATGATAAAAACGCTTTAGAAGAAGCTTTAAGATTAAAAGATAACCATGGTGCTCATGTAACAATAATAAGCATGGGACCTCCACAAGCAGAAAAAGCTTTAAGAGAAGCTTTAGCTATGGGGGCTGATGAAGCAATACTCGTATCTGACAGAGCTTTTGGAGGATCAGATACATTAGCTACGTCTAACGCACTTGCAGCAACTTTAAGAAAACTTGATTACGATGTTATTTTTGCAGGCAGACAAGCAATTGACGGAGATACAGCGCAAGTTGGACCAGAAATAGCAGAACACTTAGACCTTCCACAAATTACATACGTTGAAAAAGTTGAAGTAGTTGAGGGTGGATTAAAAGTTAGAAGAGCTTGGGAAGATGGATATGAAGATATCGCAGTTAAGACTCCTGTACTTTTAACAGCTATTCAAGAGTTAAATGAGCCAAGATACATGAACATAAAAAACATTTTTGATATGTATCAAAATAAAGAAGTTAAAGTTTGGAATGCAGACTACATTGAAGCGGATAAAACTCTTCTTGGTCTAAAAGGTTCACCAACTAAGGTTAAAAAATCTATGACTAAAGAACCTAAAGGCCAGGTCGAATTAGTACAATTACCTGCAAAAGAAGCAGCTCAGTATGCAGTTTCAAAATTAAAAGAAAACCACTTTATTTAGGATATAGGAGGAATTTAACATGAATATAGCAGATTACAAAGGCGTATGGGTCTTTGCAGAGCAAAGAGATGGCGAACTTCAAAAAATTTCACTTGAACTTTTAGGTAAGGGACGTGAAATTGCAGATAAATTAGGAGTAGAACTAACAGCTCTACTACTTGGAGATAAAACAGATGCTATGACTTCTGAACTAGTAGCATTTGGAGCAGACAAAGTAATAGTTGCTGAGCATCCGTTATTAGCTCACTTTACAACTGATGCATATACAAAGGTTATATGTGAATTAGCTAATGAATATAAGCCTGAAATAGTCTTCATAGGAGCTAGCTATCTTGGACGTGATTTAGGCCCAAGAGTAGCAGGAAGACTTTCAACAGGTCTTACAGCTGACTGTACTTCATTAGATATAGATACAGAAAACAACAATAATCTTTTAATGACAAGACCAGCCTTTGGAGGAAACTTAATGGCTACAATCGTTTGTGGAGATCATAGACCACAAATGGCTACTATAAGACCAGGAGTTTTTGAAAAATTAGCTAAAGATGAAACTAGAACATGTGTGGTTGAAAAAGTTACTGTAAACTTAACAGAAGGTGATATCAGAACTAAAACTTTAGAAGTTGTAAAACTAGCTAAAGACATAGCAGATATCGCAGAAGCTAACTTCATAGTATCTGGTGGTCGTGGAGTTGGAAGCAAAGAAAACTTCGCACTACTTGAGGAACTGGCAACTAGCTTAGGTGGAGTTGTTGGAGGATCAAGAGCAGCAGTTGAGAATGGCTGGGTAGATAAAGCTGTTCAAGTAGGTCAAACAGGAAAAACTGTTAGACCTAATGTATATATAGCTTGTGGTATTTCAGGAGCAATTCAGCATTTAGCTGGTATGCAAGAATCAGATTATATAATAGCTATAAACAAAGATGCAGATGCACCTATTATGAAAACTGCTGACGTAGCAATAGCTGGAGATTTCATGAAGATTATCCCAGAGATGGTAGCTGAAATTAATGCATTAAAAAATAAATAATTTAAACTTTAAATAGTATTTAATTGAATTGAACTTACTCTAATGCTAAAATTTAGTATTAGAGTAAGTTTTAAAAATATTTACTGCTTTTTATTTTGGATAAAATAAGACTTAAGGAGTGTGTTATTATGGAAAAGATTTTTGTACTTGGAGCTGGAACTATGGGAGCAGGTATCGTTCAAGCATTTGCAGCTAAGGGATATGAAGTAATATTAAGAGATATTAAAGATGAGTTTGTAGATAAAGGACTTGCTGGGATCAAAAAGAACCTAGAAAAATTAGTTAGTAAAGAAAAAATTACTGTAGACCAAATGGAAGAAATACTTTCAAGAATTACAGGAACTACTGACATGAATTTAGCGGAAGACTGTGATTTAGTAGTTGAAGCTGCTGTTGAAAACATGGAAATTAAGAAACAAATTTTTGCAGAGCTAGACACTATCTGTAAACCAGAAACTATCTTATCATCAAATACCTCGTCACTTTCTATAACAGAAGTAGGAGCAGCTACAAATAGACCTGATAAGGTTATAGGTATGCATTTCTTTAATCCTGCTCCAGTTATGAAGCTTGTAGAACTTATTCGTGGAATGGCTACGTCAGACGAGACTTTTAATCTAGTAAAAGAAGCATCTATAGCTATTGGCAAAGACCCTGTAGAAGTTGCAGAAGCACCAGGCTTTGTAGTGAATAGAATATTAGTACCAATGATTAACGAAGCAGTAGGAATACTTGCTGAAGGCATTGCATCTGCAGAAGATATTGATAAAGCAATGATGCTAGGGGCTAATCACCCAATGGGACCATTAGCATTAGGTGATCTTATAGGACTTGATGTATGTCTTGCTATCATGGATGTTTTATATAAAGAAACTGGAGACACTAAGTATAGAGCGCATAGCCTTTTAAGGAAATATGTTAGAGGGGGATTCTTAGGAAGAAAAACTAAAAAAGGATTCCATGACTATTCAAAATAACATAGTATTCAAATAAAAATAATGAATTTAGAGAGCATTATAACTTATATAAGGTTATAGTGCTCTTTTCGCTATGGCTGAAATATGTGTTTTTCTTCACCTATCTGCAAATAAATTAAGAATGAATAAGATAACATGATCGATACACATAAAATGAGAAAAATGGTATAATATACTTGAAGTATAGTAGTGAATATATTGCAGAAAGAACAGCGCAGAAAAATAAAGAAATAATTTCAAAAATAATTGGGGGATTTAAAAGTGAATATATATTTGGGGGATATTGATGAGAACAACTGGGAAGAGTGTATTTTTTT
>CALJTN010000013.1 GCA_937976175.1 uncultured Clostridiaceae bacterium
GCCATACTTCCTTTATAATTTAAAGCAGGTTGTATTGCAAATTTCTTACCTTCCTTAAACTCGTTGCTCCACTTAGAACCTACTTGTACAATTTCACCTGCAAATTCATGACCAACAATAATTGGATTAACATCAATGTCATTTGGAACTCTTTTGTGCTCTGTACCAAGACTTGCTGCCTTGTAAGTAGACATACATATACTATCTGATATGACTTTCACAAGTATTTCATCCTCTTTTATTTCTGGAAGCTCAAATTCCTCCATTTTCAATAAGTTTTTATCATATAATCTTACTGCTTTAGTTTTCACGCTAACTCCACCTTTCAATATTTATATTATATTTTTCAGTTCTATATATATTCACATACCACTTGTTTTTCAATATTTAATATGTCTTCTAGACTTCCTGCTGTGGTACCTTCTGTCATAACTCCAGCTGTTGCTGCAGCAACTGAAAGCGTAACAGCTCTTTCAAAGGAATACCCTTTATCAAGAGCGAAAGCTAGGGCTGCTACCATTGAATCTCCTGCCCCTACTGTGCTCTTTACCTTAACCTTTATACCGCGCGCAAATATTGTTTTGTCCTTGCTCATAAATAATGCACCTTCTGATCCTAGTGATACAGCTATCATGCTAACACCATAATCAAATATACTTTTGCAGAGGGTTATAACTTCCTCAACTCCATCAATTTTTACACCAAATAGTTTTTCTAATTCATGTATATTGGGTTTGATTAAATAGGGCCCTGATAAAACCCCCTGTTTTAATAGATCTCCGTCCGCATCTAAAATAGTTTTAACTCCTAGCTCTTTAGCTTCTTTTATCCACAGCTCATAAATGTTTTTATCTATTCCCTGTGGAATACTTCCTGATAATACTAATATGTCATCCTTTTTAGCACACTTAAACACCTTTTCTTTAATCTTCTTAATATCTTCTTCAGAAACACTATTACCAGGCTCATTAATATCAGTATTTGTGCCTTTTACCTTATCAACAATCTTTATATTAGTTCGAGTTTCTCCTGGAACAAAGATGAAGTCATTTTTAATTCCCTCTGAATCTAAGTAGTTCTTAATAAACTCTCCAGTTCTGCCAGCAAGTGCTCCCAGTGCAATACTTTCTCCCTTTAAACTCTTTACTACTTTTGAAACGTTAATGCCTTTTCCACCAGCATCGAGTTTTATAGAAGATACTCTATTAACACTGTCTATTGTACAGTTATCCACTTCCACGGTTTTATCTACAGCTGGATTTAATGTAACAGTTATAATCATATTACACCTCTTCTTTTTCTATTTGTTTTATTTTTCTGTAAAAGTTTTATATATATACTCTATGTCCTCAGTGTTTCTTAGCTTATTTAACATCTCTTCATCTGCTTCTTCCATGGCAATAGCTAAGTTAGACAAAATACTTAAGTGCTCATCTCCAACCCCTGCAATACCTACTAAAACATAAGCTACTTCATCACCAAAACATATTCCATCTGGATATTGCAGCACTACCATTCCAGATTTAATTATATTTTTCTTTGCAGCACCAACTCCATGAGGAATGGCAATACCTTGTCCGATGTAGGTTGTAAGCTGATTTTCTCTTTCAATCATAGCCTCAATATACTCTTCACTGACATAGCCTCCATCTACCAAAAGACGTCCCGTAAGTCTTATTGCTTCATATTTATCTATGGACTTTAAATGAACCTTAATGTTTTCCTTTCTTAATACAGCATTGCTTTCAGCCAAATCACTTTCCTCATTAACAGAAACGGATTTTACTTTTGGTTCGGAAAGTATTGCAAGTAGCTTTTCAAAGGCATCATTTTTAAGAAAATCCTTTACTGCTATATATTCAGCCTTTGGTGCTGATGCTTTTGCCCTAGTTGCCAAACTTTCATGTGTAATAACAACCTGTGCATCTTTTGGTATATCATCTACAGCACAATTTGCCACTTCTATATTTAATCCTGCTTTTTTAAGCTTCCCTCTTAAAGTAGATGCACCCATAGCGCTTGAACCCATACCCGCATCACAGGCAAATATGATTTTGTTTATACATGACTCATTAGCTATTTTCACTTCTTCTTGCTCTGGCTTCTTAGTTCCTTTTAATTCTTTTGATTGTAACTTTGCTTTTTCTAAATCTGTATCTTCTGAATCCTTAGAACCTTTAATAAAGAAGGCTGCTATTAAGAATGATACTACTATTGATACAATTACTCCTGCAAGAACCGGTAGTAATCCTCCTTTTGGAGACATAGCTATCAATGCGAAAATACTTCCTGGTGATGGTGTTGCAACGAGGCCTGCACCTAATAAATTAAATGTGAATACTCCACTTATTCCTCCACCAATTACAGCCAGTAATAATACTGGTTTCATTAATACATATGGGAAGTATATTTCATGTATCCCACCTAAGAAGTGAATGATTACTGCTCCTGGAGCAGATTCTTTTGCCATTCCCTTTGCAAATGCCCAGTATGCTAAAAGTATACCAAGACCTGGACCTGGATTTGCTTCAAGAAGGAAGAATATTGACTTTCCTATTTCCTTTACTTCTTGTATTCCTATAGGACCTAAAATCCCATGATTCATAGCATTATTTAAAAATAATATCTTACCTGGCTCAATAAA
>CALJTN010000014.1 GCA_937976175.1 uncultured Clostridiaceae bacterium
TGTTCCACATTTCCCCTGCTGCTTCCTTCAGACCCTACCGTTGCCAGTAACGCCCTTGCTCTCAGGTTGTCTTCCCGTTGGTTAGGTGACGTAGGCTTCTTTCAGCCTACCGGCTCAGCAAACATGCTGGACGTACAAAAAGCCCTATGGATAAATCCATAGGGCGCATATACACGGTACCACCTAATACTTAGAAGCTATATTAAAGCTTCTCCTCAAACAGATACACTAAGATATCCTACCTTTATAACGTAAGGCTTACGTCAAGGGATACTATACTTCACCCCGAGTCTTAGAGACCCATTCAATTTAAACATAATTGTCGTAATCTCATCCTAAACGACTCTCTGTAAATCTGTTTTTAAATCTACTTACTTCTCATCAAAGACATTAGCAATATTATAACCTATTTAAATTATAATATTCTAATTTACTTAAATTGTCAACAAAAATTTTGAATTTTATGCTTTCCAAAGTCCGTGTAAATTGCAATATTCGCGTACAAATAAAACTTCTTCATCTAACATAAATTCTGCTTCTGGCTTTTCACCTGGTTTTAAGTATTTTCTGTATACCTTATTTTCTGTGTGCACTTCAATAAATTCAATATGGTGTACATCTTGCATTGGGTGCTCCACTTCTCCAACTAAAACTCTAATTCCACCTTCTATTTTTTCAATTACAGGAACATGTTTTTCAACTACTGCGTCCTGAGTATTCTCTAATTTAAGTACCATTTGTTTACCACAACAGACTAAAGTTCCTCCAGCACTATGAACCACCTCAACTATATTACCACATATCTCACACTTGTAAATTTGTCTTAATTCAGTCATTTTTTAGTCCTCCTTTTATTTTTTAATCCATAATAACTATTTATTGATAGTAATTATATATTCTACATCACTGGGAAAATTCCTCTTTTTATCAAAAAAATTTTTATCCTTATATTTTAAGCTAAACTATTCTATTATATGCAATGATAAATTTAAAATTACGATATATATAATTAAATGAAAATAAAGCTATTAATCTACTTACTTAGTGTGCTACCAGATCCAGTAACTGACCCTATAGTTGCTATGAATATCTCTAATGTTGAATTTGACTATACCTATGATGGTGGCGAAGAAGCTTTAGATGTAGACAATTAGTTTTTACTTAATACTTTCAAAACCATAAAAACAGATGACTTTTTTACAAGTCACCTGTTTTCTTTAAATTATTACTTCTACTTTATGCACTCCATCCATAAATGGAACTAATCCATCCTCACATAAATTGCCATCCAGCCAAATCCCTTTCTCACCCTCTCGTTTAACTTCAATTAAGTACTCAAAATTATCTTTTTTATACTTAATCTCATAATGTGACCATTCCTCTGGTACACAAGGTTCAATGGTAAAGCCTTTTCCGTCCTTTAGTTTGAACCCTAAAATAGCTTCTATTCCCGTTCTATACATCCATCCTGAGGTTCCAGTATACCAGCTCCACCCTCCGCGTCCTACATGAGGTTCTTTTCCATAAACATCAGCAGTCATTACGTATGGCTCTGTTTTATATCTTTCACACTGAAGCAGGGTTTTTGTATGATTAATAGGATTTATCATATTATAGAGCTTTGTTGCTTTATTCCCTTTTTGAAGCTTTGCAAAAGCAAGAATTACCCAAGTTGCAGCATGTGTATATTGACCTCCATTTTCTCTAACTCCAGGTACGTAGCCTTTTATATAACCTGGCTCCAAAGCTGATTTGCTAAAAGGTGGAGTTAAAAGGAAGATCATTCCCTTATCTTCTTTTATTAAATAATGTTCTAGGGATCTCATAGCTATATCTGCTCTTTCTTTGTTAGCAGCTCCAGATATAACTGCCCAGGATTGAGATAATGAATCTATTTGGCACTCTTCATTTTGAGATGATCCTAGTGGCGTTCCATCATCAAAGTATGCTCTTCTGTACCAATTACCATCCCATGCGTTCTCCTCTAAATTAATTTTTATATACTCTTGCATTTCCTTATATCTCGTAAGTCTAGCCTCATCCTTTTTATATGCACAGGCCTCAGTGAAATCATCTAGTATATCATACAAGAACCAGCCTAGCCATACACTTTCACCTTTTCCTAGATTACCTACAGTACTCATTCCATCATTCCAATCCCCACTTCCCATTAGTGGGATGTTGTGAGGACCAAATTTAAGACCTCTATCTATAGCTTTAGTGCAGTGTTCATAGATACTGCCGGTGAAATCTGCTCTTCCTGAAATGCTATATCTCTCGTCCTCACCTTCTGCTAGTGGAGTATCCATTAAATAGCCCACTTGCTCATCAAGAATAGCAAAATCTCCAGTATTTTTTATATAGTCAACAGTGGCAAAAGGTAACCATAACAAGTCATCAGAGAACCTTGTTCTTATTCCACTATCTACAACTGGGTGCCACCAATGTTGAACATCCCCTTCAACAAATTGTCTTGAAGCGCTATATAGAATTTGTTTTTTAGTCATACTAGGGTCCAGGAAGCTAAGTGGCATAACATCTTGAAGCTGATCCCTAAAGCCATAAGCTCCACCGGATTGATAGAAGGCTGTTCTTGCCCATATTCTACATACTACAGTTTGATACATTAGCCATCCATTAAGCATTAAATCCATACTCTTATCTGGAGTTTTCACCTGCAGAGTATGAAGTAACTTATTCCAGTAGTTTCTTACTTCTCTAAGCTCTGAATCCACTTTTTCAAAGTCCTCAAATTCCGAAGTAATATTAGAGATACTATCTACATTCTCATCTTCCCCTAGCATAGCTACCAGCTCTATTTCCATATTAGGTTCTAGATAAACTTTCGTAGTTGCTGCTAGACATGGATCAAGGCCCGCTCCTACATCGTTTGATAGTGCCACCCTCTTTAGTGCCTCAGGAGACTCTACGCTTCCTCCTCTGCCTAAAAACTCACTTCTATTACCAGTAAAGCTTTCATTGCTACCACCAAATAATTTTAAGAAAGCTTTTAGTTTGCCAAAATGCTGGCTATAAGAGTTTGTAGCATAGATATATCCTTTTTCCTCATTTAAATAAGTAACAATATGCTGAGAGGTGTGTTCTCGTACAACTCCCATTACAAGCTCTGCATAGTAGGTTAAAGAGAGCTCCCTAGCTACATTACTATTATTCTTTAGTTTTATTTTACACAGCTTAAGGTTATGATCCATAGGTACAAACATAGTTACTTCACCCATAATTCCATAAGCTTCATGTTTAAAATTTGAATATCCAAAGCCATGCTCAATTAAGTACTCTCCACCATCCCTTATAGGTTTAGGTGTAATGCTCCACAGCTTACCGCAGCTTTCATCTCTCAAATATATAGCTTCTGTAGCTTCATCACTTACCCAATCATTTGACCAGGTAGTAATTTTATTTTCCCGGCTATTACGGTGCCAAGTATATGCTGATCCTACTTCTGACACATGGAACCCGAAATCGCCATTTGAAATTACATTAATCCATGGTGCTGGAGTATTATTAAAATCTTTTAGTAAAATAGTATAGTTATCCTTTTCTAAATTAAAACCACCTAATTCATTAAAATATTCTAGAGATTTTATATCAAACTTATGAGGTTTGGATATAAAATCTTTTTCACAGCTTTCTAGCAATGGCTGTTTTTCTATGTCCTCATAACTATTCTTAATTTGAGATACTAACATGCCCTTGCATGAATCTATAACTATCCTAGATATAGCTATGAGAAGATCTATATCTTCATCCATGATAGTAGCTTTATTAAGTATAAAGATTCCTCCTGGTTTATTTTCTTTATCTCTTAAGTGACTACTACCTACTAAATCCTTAATATCCGTTTGTAGTGGCTGATCGTAGGAAGCTGTTTGAAGGTTTATTATTACTAAATCCGCTTTTAATCCCTTAAGACTTAGATATTCATGAGCATTTATAAGTTGACGAACTAAGTCTCTGTCCTTACACTCCCTTGCTATAAGAAGAATTATAGGTAAGTCCCCAGAAATTCCATATCCCCAAAGAGTGAATTGCCCCTTCTTTACTTCTTTTATATATTTCTCTCTTTCTCTAAAGGTAGAATTTAAAAACAGAATTTTAGAAGCCATTACTTGATATAAATTTGCCTGGGTAGATTTTATACCTAAATACTTCATATCTACTTGAGTTTGACTCCAGGCTAATTCAAACACTCTATTCACATTATGAAATTCACTATACTTTTTAGCCAAATTTAATACTTCTTCTTTACTATTAGCTATTGCTGTAGTGAAGGCTATAATGCAAGTTTCACCAGGTTTTATCTTAACTCTTCTTCTTATACTTATTATTGGATCCAGTACTGCTCCCACAGTATTAGATAGAAGTGAGTCTTTCTTCATGGTTATAGGGTGCATTGTATTTTCACCACGGCCTATAAAATTTGCTCTGCTAGTCTCATATTGGATAGTTCCAACGGTGCTTCCTGAAGTTGCAACAGTTTGCATAAGCCAAGGTTGTTTCTTTCCCTTTGCTCTTGGTCTTCTCGTTGCAAGGATGCAGTTAAGATTATCTATATACTCAGTCTTTACAAATAAATTCCCGAAAGCTGGGTGTACTATATCTGCATCATAAGGAGCTAGCGTTACTTCTAAGTAGCTGGTTATCTCTAAGTTTTTACTCTTAATATCATGGTTAGTAATGGATATTCTTCTTACCTCTGAGTCATCTTCTGTAGATACAGTAATCTCACTGCGAGTTGTAATATTATCATCACGCCTTGTAAATTCAGCTTTGTCTAAGGAGAAGGTCACTTCATAACTATCCCCTTCTTTTTTACAAGGTTCGAAGGCCGCACTGAAGTATTCATTTTTCTCCACATCTTTGATATATACAAACATGCCCGTATTATCCTTAGTGACATCTTCTCTCCATCTGTATATCATAGTTCTATCTTTCATTGCATATCCTGAGCCACTATTAGAGATCATTAAGGAATAACTTCCATTAGAAATCAAGTGTGTTTCTGGTGACTGCGTTTTTGCTGTAGTATATTTTCTAACTATAATCTTTTGTTTTTTTATAGTAGTATTTGATACAGTAAATTTATGCTCTCTATCATATACTATTCTCTTAGAAACTTTTTCTTGAAGCAATAGTTCTGTAGCCTTAACCTTTGGAAGTGCATGAAATCTTCTTTGGAGAACATTGTTTAGTAATACATTATCTAAAGCCATTAAGCTCATTCCTTCATGATGAATCATGAAACACTTAATGATAGCCTTAGATTCCTCTTTAGTTATTCTGCTTTTGGTGTAGTCTACAGCTTCATAAAATCCATAAGTACCTTCTAATCCCTCTTCTATAAGTCTTTTAAGGTTATTATAAGCTCCTCTAAAATCCGTTTGTAGTGCCATAATAGTTGAATATGGAGAAACAACTAATTCATTTGCTAGCCCTCGTTTTAGGCCTACTCCAGCTATTCCAAAGGCCTTGTATTGATAATTTAAATTTATATCAAAATTATAAAAGGCGGATTCAGAAATTCCAAAAGGCACCCCTCTGTCATTGCAATACTTTTTTTGTGCCTCTGTTACAGCTTTATAAGTTTCATCTAGCATTGTGTCTGGATAATTTCTCATTATAAGTAGTGGCATAAGATATTCAAACATAGTTCCACTCCAGGAAACTAAACCCTTACCCTTTCCCATAAGAGTCATAGATCTGCCAAGCTTAAACCAATGTCTTTTAGGAACATCTCCTTTTGCTATAGCAATAAAGCTGGCTTGCCTTGACTCAGAAGCTAATAAATCATAATAACTTTTACCTAAATTATCATTCTCCACATCATAACCAATGGTAAATAATGCTCGCTGTTCATCATACAGCATTTTAAAATCTGTAGCTTCTACCATAGCGTTTAATCTTTCTTTTAAGTTTTCTATATTGTTAATAAGCATTTCAGATTTTTCTTTTGTATTTTGAAGCAGTATTTTTAGTTTTGCTAAAGATTTGTCTCCTTTTAATTTTTTATTTAACATCTTTAATAGGTCAGTTATCTTTTCTGGAATATCATTTAAAGCTGTGTTCTCTAGTAAGCTTTTTAAAGAATTACTAATGTCCGGGCTAAGTTTTTTTTCAAGGGTAAATTCAAACCAAGGAAAAAACTCATTTATTTCCTCTAAAAACCCACCCACATCCTTTTTAAGTTTTTTATTCCAGTATAACTCATTATCTACTTGTATTTTTTCCACTTCCATAATTCTATTATCTAAGTCTATAAGCATGGTTTTCCAAGAGTTAAAATCTATTTTATCACTTTCTATATGCTGTAGCACTCCATGATATATTTCTTTCACTCCAAGGGATGCTTCTACTTCCTCACTAGCTAGCCTCATAGTGTCTTGTAAGCCCTTAATCTGCATAGTGTTAAATATGGGATTGTTTAAATACTCCTCCAGTGACTGAGCTGCTAGCCACAGATAACCAACTAAATTTCCACTATCCACCGTAGATACATATCTAGGGTAAAGTGGTGTCTTGCTTTTAGTATCATACCAATTATAAAAATGACCTTTGTAAGTAGCCATGTTTTCCATGGAAGTCATAATCCTTCCTAGTCTACTTACAGCGTCTATAATTCCTATATATCCTAGATCATAGGCGACTAAATTTGAAGTTAATCCCATACCCATATTTGTTGGAGAAGTTCTATGTGCTACTCCATTAGGTGGATCTTCTTGGTAATTATCTGGCCCAAGCCAGTTATTCTCCTCATTTACAAAGTCCTCAAAATAAGCCCAAGTTTTTCTACTTAACTTTCTTAAGAATATCCTTTCTTCTTCCTCCATTTCAAGAGCCTCTAAACCTATATCCCTACTTATAATGTAGGCAATTAAGGGACTTAGAAACCAAAGTATACAAGAAGGTATACTAATAAGCCCAATGTTCATATCTTTATTAAAAGCCAAGAATAAAATCAAGAGTGAAATTGCACTACCCATCCACATGGAAGCTACAAAATCTTTAAGTCTTTTCCCTAGCCTTGACTCTACATCTGCTGCGGTTTGCCACTCTAACAAATTCTTCTTGCTTACTATTAATCTATATAAGGTTCTAATTATGGCATCTAGCATTAGGTACGCCTGAAAAGGTATAAAGCAAAAAATCAAAAATACCTGTTCTATAGCCATCTTACTGTTTTTAATTTTACCTGATAAGCTTATACCTTTAGTAGGAGAAACTACAGCTTCCGTTACATCAAAAAGTATGGGTGCCAATAGGGCAACAAAGGCTGTAATAAACCATTTATCCGTGCCATCAGGAAGTATTCCACCTAAGGTAAGTATAAGTAAAATAGTAATAGAAGGTGATAATAAACTTCTCCTTAAGTTATCTACTATTTTCCACTTAGACATTTTGCTTAAAGGTGAAGCTTTTTTAAGCCAAGGTATTAATTGCCAATCTCCTCTAGTCCACCTGTGTAATCTCATAGAACTAGAGTTGTAATAAGCGGGATATCCGTCTATAAACTCTACATCTGTAACTAAGGCAGTTCTAACATAACTACCCTCTAATAAATCGTGACTTAATACAGTATTTTCAGGTATTTCATCTTTTAGCATATAATTAAAAACATCTACATCATAAATTCCTTTTCCAGTAAAAATACCTTCCCCAAATAAATCCTGATACACATCAGACACAGCAGTAGTATACATATCTATCCCTGTTTCACCAGAAAATATCTTTGAGAACAAGGTTTTATTGGCGCTAACAATAGATACTCCTATTCTTGGTTGCATTAAACCATAGCCACGACTCACACTTTTTTTGCTGTAATTTATAACCGCATTATTTAGTGGATGTGCCATAGAACCTATTAGCTTTTTAGCAGAGTCCCTTGGTAGCTTTGTGTCTGCATCTAATGTAATAACATACTTAACCTTTCTTAAATTTTTCGCATTACTGCTTATTACATTATAGCTCGTGTCTTCCTTGCCTCGCAAAAACTCATTAAACTCCATAAGTTTTCCACGTTTTCGTTCCCACCCAATCCACTTATTTTCTTTTTTATTATACTGTCTATATCTATTTAGAAAGAAAAATATTTCTTTCCTGTCCTTACAATACTTTTTATTTAAATTTTCTATGGCTAAAAGCGCTGCACTTACTACTTCTTTATCTTCTTCTTCCTCTTCACTTTTACTATCCTTAAAATCTCCAAGTAGGGCAAAATACAAATTGTTCTGAGAATTGGATAAATAGTGTACTTCTAAGTCATGGATTAATTCTTCTACCCTAGAGACATTATTTAATAAGGTTGGAATTACTACCACAGTGCTATATTTCTCTGGTATAGTTTCTTTAAAATCCATCTTAGGAATAAAAGAAGGATCACTTAGAGTATTTACACTCCAATTAAAAATTGATATTGCTATTTCGCTGCAAGGTACTAATATAACAATTATAGCTACAACATATCTCCATAGAGCTATTTCATTATCATTTAGTAGGCTAAGTACAATAAATAGACTCATTATCAGTATTGTAAATATAATAATAGTACCCATATAAAAGCTTTCTTTATTCTTGCTTATGCTATTTTTTAAGCCTTGCATACCAGTGTTCTCATATGCTATTTTCCTCTTCAGTTCATGTATTCCTTCATCTATCAAATAATACCCAACATGTTTTTCATATGAATTGGTTTCACTTGCTTCACTTTCATTGCAGCATTCCATAACCTTTTTTGCTATGTAGGATTCTGGAAGCTTCGTATGTCTAGATATTTTTTCTATCTCATGCCTATACCTATCTCTTGACTTAAAGTCCATTTCTTTG
Organism: uncultured Clostridiaceae bacterium; assembly: GCA_937976175.1. Taxonomy (GTDB): domain Bacteria; phylum Bacillota; class Clostridia; order Clostridiales; family Clostridiaceae; genus Clostridium_AD. The sequence goes on from CALJTN010000014.1 coordinate 8,842, forward strand.
TAAATATAAGCAGGATCCTGCCTTAAAATATCCTCTACAGAGCTTAGTTTTTCAAAATAGTTTCTCCAATTTAAACCTTCAATAGCTCTTATACTATTTATAGAATTCCCCATAGATATTTGAAAGCTAGCTTCTATTTGATGTTCTAAGGATATAATCTTTTCTGAACTTGTTTCCTGTGCTCCAAGTTTTTCATCTATAAAATCATAAACTTCTTTAGAATCAATACCATTATCCCTTAAAAGTTTCAATAGCCTTTCTGCAAAATGAGAATTAAATGTCAGCTTTTCACTATTTATTAACGCTATTTCTGTGACTATTTTACCTTCATTAAATGCATTAATTAATCGCTCTGCAACCAGTTCCGCCTCTTGCTTATCCTGCTGCGCTTTAACAATTTTCTCCGTTATCTTGCTAATATTTTGAATTAACGCTATTCGCAGCATTATAGGAATGGCCCAAAGTTCCCCTGAGGTTAGCAGCGTATTCTTTTGGTAAGCTCTGATAAAGTTTGCAATAATACTTTCATCCATCCTACCATCAGTATGAGATACTATTTCAATGGCAATATGATAAACTCTTGGATACCCCTTCATTACACCTTTGTATATTATTGGTAAGTCATTGTAGTATTTTTGTGGCATATTATGTTTTATACTTTTGTACTCTTTCTCTACCATATAAAGATTATCCAAAAGCCATTCTGCAGCAGGTAATATCCCGGTTTTGCTTTTTCCTTCTTTATCAATTTTCTCATAACCCTTTAAAATCTTTTCATAACTTCTATCTAAATTACTAATAAGTTTTTTCTTGCAATTAGTATTCTTGATACCAGAGTAATGATGTGCTATTTCAAAGGCATGTTTATCTAAATCCTCTCTATTCACATTTATGGTAGGGATATCTTCTAACATGTTTTCTTCTTCATAATAATTTAGATTTCTTCTTACCACTATGTAAATTAAAATACTTATTACGACTATTGCCCCTAATGTAACGTATGGCACTATAACCACCCTTTCAACACTTTTTGTTAATAATATTTATGAAGTTGCAAGCTTAACTCAAATTATTATCTCCAACTAGCTATTTAATTATTAGTAAAAATAACAAAATCATATATGGCTAGAAATGCTATCTCTCTTCACTAAGCAATTTTAAACGTATTTTATAAATATCCTATGGAATAACAAAAAGAACCCACAACAAAATATTGTGAGTTCTTTTCTTTATGAAATGTTGTTAAATTTTATAAAACTCTTCAAAGGACTTTGTAACATAAGTATGATCTAGTACTCCCCCGAGTTCTCTAATAGAATGCATAGCTAGAGTTGGACTTCCCATGTCCACAGAACGTATATTTAAGTGAGTTGAAGATATTGGTCCTATGGTTGACCCTCCTCGAACATCAGAGCGGTTAACAAATTTTTGTACTGGTACGCCAGCTTTTTCACAAACTAATTCATAAACTGCATCAGAGTTACTATCAGTAGTATAGCTTTGATTAGCATTAATTTTTATAACTGGGCCTTTATTCATATAAGGCTTATTTGTTGGATCATGTTTTTCTGGACTATTAGGGTGAACTGCATGTGCATTATCTGCAGATATCATAAAGGATTTAGAGACAGCCCTTAAGAACTCTTCTCTACTTTTACCTAAAGATATTGTAATGCGTTCTAAAATATCCACTAGCATATTTGAGTCAGCACCCTGTTTCGTTGAACTGCCTACTTCTTCATTATCAAAGCAAACCATGACATTGGTTGCCTCTACTGCTTGTACCCTAGCTAGTGCTCTTATTCCTGCATGTACCATAGCTAAGTCATCTAATCTTGAGCTTGAGATAAATTCATTGTTAAGTCCAATTATTGATCCCTTTTCATATTCATAAAGGAATAAGTCAAAATCTATAATTTCTTTAATTTCTACAGACAATTCCTTTGCAATAGTGCTCATAAGGTAATTATCTTTCTCTAGCTCTCCACTCACCATTCCCAGTAGTGGCAGCGTATCTTTTTGTTTATTTAACTCAACTCCTGAATTTACCTCTCTATTCATATGAATAGCTACATTGGGAATTATCATTATAGGCCTATTAATATTAACTAGTCTAGTTTCTGGATATAGAATATTTTCACTTCTTAAAATTACTCTTCCTGCTATAGCTAAAGGTCTGTCCATCCAAGTATTTAGTATAGGACCTCCATAAACCTCTGTGTTTAATCTTACGTATGTATTATCTACTACCATCTCTGGTGCTGGTTTAATTCTAAAAGTGGGTGAATCTGTGTGCGCTCCAATAATTTTAAAACCAGTCTCTTCCACTTCACCTTTTCCAACTACAAAAGCAGTTAGCGCAGAATCATTTTTTGTAACAAAATATTTTCCACCCTTTTGAAGGTTCCACTTTTCTTCTTCTTTAATCTCTGTAAAGCCATCCTTGCATAAATCTTCTTTAGCCTTTGCTACAGCATGAAAAGCTGTTGGACTTTCATAGATATAATCAATAAGATTTTGAGCAAATTCTAATTGTTTATTCATATATTTTCCTCCAGTACATATTAATTTAAGTAAGCACTTGGCTTATCCCCTTAACTAGTATAACAAAGTTTTTCATAATATTTCTACAAAATCTAAATAAATGCTATAATAAATTGTTAAATACCTGTTTAAAAAATAATAGTTTACATTATACTATATAATCAGAGGTGGAAAATATGTTATCAAAATTCTTAATTTCAAAATTCATAAAAAACTCAGAGGACATTAACAATAAAAAAGTCAGAGATGCCTATGGTTATCTAGGCGGTCTAGTTGGCATTATAGTAAACTTAATTCTTTTTGCTACAAAATTAATTATAGGAATAGTATTAAATAGTATAGCAGTTACTGCAGATGCCTTTAATAATCTTTCAGATGTGGCTTCTTCAGTTATTACAATCCTAGGTTTTAAGCTGGCTTCCAAACCTGCTGATAAAGAGCATCCCTTTGGTCATGGAAGGCTTGAGTATATTTCTGGACTTATAGTTTCTTTTTTAGTGATGCTGGTAGGTTTCGAGTTTATTAAAACCTCTTTTGATAGAATAGTTAATCCCTCAAAGGTACTGTTCAATATTATACCCTTTATATTAATATTAGTGTCTATAGGCTTTAAGCTTTGGATTAGTGGCTTTAATAAGACCATAGGTAAAACTATAAAGTCTTCCGCTTTAGAGGCTTCTTCCTTTGATGCTCTAAGTGACGTAATTAGTTCAAGTTGTGTTGCACTATCACTACTACTTTCTAGGTGGATTGACTTTGCTATAGATGGTTACATAGGAGTACTTGTATCTTTTTTCATAATATATGCTGGCTATTCACTTATTAAGGAAACTATGAACCCCTTGCTTGGTGAGGCTCCTGACGAAACCTTAGTGAAGGGACTTCGCGAAAAGTTATTATCCTATGATCATATTACTGGTGCCCATGATTTAGTTATCCATAACTATGGACCAGGTAGATGTATGGGTTCTGTTCATGCTGAAGTTCCTTGTGATATTTCTATAGTTAAAATTCACGAAATTATCGACAAAGCTGAAAAAGAAATTTCTGAGGAATACGATTTACATTTAGTTATTCATATGGATCCTATAAACACAGATGATGAAGAAGTTACTTGCTCTCGTTTAGATCTTTTAAATGTATTGGAGTATTTCCCTATAATAAAGTCAATTCATGATTTTAGAATTGTAGGAGAAGGTGAACATAAAAACCTAATTTTTGATGCAGTAATTGACTTTAATCCAAGCTTTACAGAACATGATGAACTTAAATTAGAAGAAGACATCAATAAAGAGCTTAAAAAATGTTGCCCTCATTATAATGCTTTGATGACAGTAGATAGAGATTATTTAGGGGTACAATAAAGAGAAGATATACACATCGATATCAATTTGTAAACTAAAAGTTTTTTCTTATATTATGCTATAACTAAAAGTATATATTGCTGGAATGCTTTCACTTCGCCGAGTAATTCTAAAATCCACATTGTGTAATCTGATTGAAGACCCCGTTGAAACATTAGCTCATTTTATTAATTTAGCTGAAGGGCCTGGTTTTAATGATAATCATGATGCTGAATAGTTACAATGTAAGATTATAG
>CALJTN010000015.1 GCA_937976175.1 uncultured Clostridiaceae bacterium
TTATTCATATTAAAGCTCCTTTCTATATTTGTTGTCGCAATTCAATTATAAAAAATCTTTAGTATGAATAAAAGGCCTGCCGGCATGGTATTTGCTGGCGGCCTTTCCTTATTTTTTGCCTAAAAATATTTTACTTACTCGACAAATCTTTAATAACATTTTGCAGCATCGCAGATGATGATTTAATTACTATTATTCAAAAAAAACATACATTTACCACTATTTTAGTTTAACCTCTACAACTTCATCCACAAATTTTGTTTTCGAATATCCATCAATGATCATTCTAATGGACTTTTCCTTCTTAATGTCAAATCCATCAACGGGATGAAGTTTCCAGCTAGTGTTAGCTATATACATTACTGGTCTTTTGTCTCTAATTTCATCCCACTTTGCCAATGCATCAAGGTATTCATACTTGTTATCATCCTTGTCTATATAGTAAACTTCATTATGGTTTCCACCTGTACTAAAGTACTTTTTTGAACTATGCTCGTTAGCTGGCCAAAACTCAGTAGACAACCTTTCATGTTTTTTACTGTATACAAGTTGCTTTAAGTCAAATGTAATATCCTCTCCTACCTTTAAATTATCAACATATAGCTTTGTGCCAAGATACTCAAATTCCTGGGGACTATTTTCATCTAGCCTTATAACAAATTCCTTTGGCTTTTCTTCAGTAATTTCTGTACCTATCCTACTTAGTTTTATTTGAATATCCTTAGGATTATCGAAATACATAGACTCAAAGGTCATTTGTTTATCTCCATAGCCTATGGTTGAATATGGGTTCCAGTCTCCATTACCGAAGTTAAAGGGTTTATATTCTTTTCCCTTTGCTATTATTCTTATATCCTCAAGCCATGATATTTGTTCATTTCGGTTATAGCCACTGCTGTGATTAAAATAAAGAGTTGTAAGTGTAGGCGATATAGTTATTCTATTAAAAAAGATATAATAGTCATCAATCTTTACCTTTGCTTTTAGACTATAACTCTTGCCATGATATTTCTTAATGGGAATCTCAAAATTCCAGTTACCTTCAATTACTTTCTTATCTTCACCTGTTATTGTCTCAAGCTTTATAAAAGAAAGGTTTATAGTTTTTTTATCAGTATCAATAGGATATAAGGTCAGCGTACCTTTACCTTCAGTGTTAAAAATAGAGTTATACATTTTTATAGTTGTATCGTTAATTTGTGGTACCCATCTTTCCTTTATATCTATTCCGTCATCATATTTCACTCTATACTCTTTTCCACTCTTTAAATCTTCAATTTTAAATGATATTAAAGTTTGAATATCATCTGCAGCTACATCTGTTATAGTAATTTTAATATCCTGATCCATCTTGGATATATTAAGTCTGTCACCCATTCCCTTATCTACAATATTATTTATTCGTGATTCAGGATTTATTCCTTTTATTAATTCCATGATTGGCTCTCTTGCTGCAAATACAGTAACTACCGACATGGTTAAAATCACTGCAGCAATGAAAAGTACTCTTAAAGGTCTTCTCTTTCCCTTTGCTCCCTTACAACCTATTTTTAAAGCTCTAGCCCTGATATTTTTCATAAAGTCCTCAGGTACGTTTATAGCTTTTTTGCTTTTATCCATTCCACTTACTATTGTTTTAAGTTCTTCCAATTCTTCTCTACATTCTGAGCAGTGTTCAATATGGTCAATAAGATTTTTCTCTTCCTCAGCAGTGAAACTTCCTTCTAAGTAATCCATAAAGCTTTCTCTAACCTCATCACACTTCATGGCTAAGCCTCCCTTGTTAATATTTTTCTAAGCATTTTTAACCCTCTGAATATTTTTGTCTTAACAGTTCCAATGGGAATATTTAAAATTTCTGCTATCTCTTTTTGAGTATATCCGCTGTAATACTTTAGAATTATCAATTCCTTGTACTCCTCATCAATACTTTTAAGCCCATCAATAAGATCGAGACTTTCAGCTTGATTCTCAAGACTACAAGCTGTATCAACAAGTTCAATATATTCTGAGGGCTGAACCCTTCGTTTATCTCTCAATATTTTTCTACACTCGTTCAGCAGTATTGAAACAAACCAACCTTCAAAAGCTTGCTCATTTTTAAGCTTGTTAATATTCTGAGTAACCTTGATTATAGTGTTATGAAATACATCTTCAACTTCTGTATTATTCTTAAGATAGGACCAACTCATTCTATACAACTTTTGTTTGTTTACATCTATCCACTGTAAAAGAACTTCAATATTTCCTCTTTTAATACTCTTAGCTATCGTGGAGACATCTACTTCACCTTTCACTATCTCACTTCCTTTCTACAACAATAAGATTCAAAACCTATATAAAAAGTTTCAATAAATTAAAATTTATTTTACTGCTAAAAATAATATTTCTAAAAGTAAACTTACGAAACATCTTTCATGAATATGATAACCTTATTTTACATAATGCTATATGGTTTTATAAATATCTCCTTACATAAAAAATAACACCAACAATTATGTCAGTGCTTTATCTTTATTTTTATCTTTATACTATTAATTGCTATGCCTTTTAATATTTTCAGCATACGTAATACTTTATAATAATACGTATAACATGTATTCAGTAACAAGACACATGTATATTCTAAGATGAAATCTTTTTTCTTAAAGGATGCTAACAAAAGTTTAGATTGCGTGGAATGCATTTGAACAAGCTTTAGAATTACTTAGCAAAGTGAAAGCATTCAAGCAATCTAGACTTTTAGTTATAGCATACTTTAAGAAAAAATCTTTAACCTCTATGAACTACATCAAGTCTTGCAAACTTACTAAATTGACCTATCCATGCAAGCTTTACTGTTCCTACAGGGCCATTTCTTTGCTTTGCTATTATACATTCTGCTACATTTTTATCTTCCGTTTCCTTATTATAATACTCATCTCTATATAGGAACATAACAAGGTCAGCATCCTGCTCAATAGATCCTGACTCTCTTAGGTCCGAAAGCATTGGCCTATGGTCAGCTCTTTGCTCTGGCGCACGAGATAGCTGTGATAATGATATAACGGGGCACTGCATCTCTTTTGCAAGGGCTTTAATAGACCTTGATATTTCTGATACTTCTTGTTGTCTGTTTTCTGGATTACTACCAGACATAAGTTGAAGATAGTCTATAATTATCATGTCTATACCATGTTCCATTTTTAGCTTTCTACACTTGGAACGCATATCTATAACAGATGTTCCAGCTGTATCATCAATGTATATTTTAGCAGCAGCTAGTGGACCAGAAGCTTTCGCTATATTCTCCCAATCTTTATCTTCTAAACTACCATTTCTAAGCTTTGTCATATCAACATTTGCTTCTGCACAAAGTAATTTATATGCAAGCTGTTCCTTAGACATTTCCAGAGAAAATACAGCTACGCTTTTTCCGCCTCTAAGGGCCGCATATTGAGCTAAATTTAGTACAAAGGTTGTTTTACCCATAGATGGTCTTGCAGCAATAAGAATCATATCCCCCTTTTGAAATCCAGAGGTCATATCATCAAGTTCAGGAAAACCGCTAGATACTCCAGTTGTTTCTCCTTTATTATTAAAGATTCTCTCTATTTCAAGGAACCCTCTCTCAAGCACTGTATTCATTGCTTCAAAGTCACTTGTGTTTTTTCTCTCTGCTATGTTAAAAACTCTTTGCTGCGCAATATCCATTACTGCTTCTACATCATCCTGCTTGTTATAACAGTTTTCCATAATTTCAGTGGATGCCCTTATAAGTTTTCTTAAAACAGATTTATCATCTACAATTTTTATGTAAGAACTTAAATTAGCAGTAGAGGGTATTGAGTTACTTATCTCTGAAATATAAGTAATTCCCCCTGAAGCCTCTAACTTCTCAGCAGAACGTAAATGCTCTAATAAAGTAATCATATCAATAGGTGTATCCTTTTGATATAACTCAAAAATAGCGTTAAATATAACCTTATGCGAATCTCTGTAAAAATCATCACCTTTTAAAACCTCCACTACTCTAGCTATGGCGGTTTTATCTATAAGCATTGATCCGATTACTGACTGCTCTGCTTCTAAATTATAGGGTAAACTTCTAAAGGGTGTATCCATTTTTTATCTCTCCTAAAGTAATGTTTTATGCCCTGCTAAAAAAATTAACAGGGCCATTAATTATAGTTAATTGTACTTTTATGCAAACACTAATTTCATTAGTTCTTCAATGTTTGATATAGCTTTTGTTTCAATATCCACAAGGTCGATTGGTACTTCTTTTTCATTATCTTTAGGTACTATGACCATCTTAATTCCTTTTCTTCTTGCACCATAAACCTTTTCAAATATACCACCTACTGGCTTTATAATGCCCCTAAGGGAGATCTCTCCTGTTACAGCAATATCTTGTCTTAAAGGTTTGTCTAAAAGTGAACTAATTATACATACAGTTATAGCAGCTCCTGCAGAGGGTCCATCAATTTTACCTCCGCCTACTATATTTACATGCACGTCATAATCCTTAATATCTTTATTAGTTATCTTTCTTATTACGGAAGCAGCATTAAACACTGAGTCTTTAGCCATACTTCCAGCAGTATCGTTAAATCTTACTTGGCCTGTACCCTTTTCCTTGGCCTCAAATACTGATGTTTCTATCTCTATAGTTGATCCTATATATCCTGATACTCCAAGTCCATATATGTGACCAACTTCAAACTTAACCTCTTTATCTAATTCCTCATAAGGAGTTAGCCTACTTATAGATATAACATCTAATAAGTCTTTAAGCTCAATTTTAATTTTAGCATCCTTTATTGATTCTCTGTTATGCAATACATATCCATAGGCATCTGCTAAAATATTTACAGCTTTTCTTCCCTCAATAGTATACCTACTAATGGTCTCGGCAACTCCATCTTCTACTTCAACCTCTAGTTTATTGGCAGCATTTACTACTATGCTTTCAATATCCTTAGCAGTTAACGGTTCAAAATAAACCTCAGTACATCTTGATCTTAACGCGGGGTTTATTTCAGATGGTTCGCGAGTAGTAGCTCCTATTAAAACAAAATCTGCTGGAGCACCTTTATCAAATAAATACTTTATATATTTAGGTGTGCTCTCATCCTCAGGGTCATAATAAGATGATGAGAACTCAACTCTTTTATCTTCTAATACTTTGAGTAGCTTGTTTTGAAGTATACTATCAAGTTCTCCTATTTCATCAATAAATAATACCCCTCCATGAGCTTCAGTAACAAGACCTGGTTTTGGTTCAGGAATTCCAACCTCAGCTAAATCTCTTTTACTTCCCTGATAAATCGGGTCGTGTACAGATCCGAGTAGAGGGTTTGTAATTTCTCTTGGATCCCATCTGAGTGTTGTACCATCAACTTCTACAAATTTAGCGTCCTTATCATAGATAGTATAGCTTAACTTCTTAGCTTCCTCGAGAGCAAGCCTTGCTGCAGTTGTCTTGCCAACTCCTGGTGGTCCGTAAAGAATAATATGCTGAGGATATGGCGATGCCATTTTAGACAACAGAGATTTTATAGCTCTTTCTTGTCCAACTATTTCACTAAAACTCTCTGGTCTTAGCATAGCCTGTATATTCTTAGTAAGTTTTCTGCTATCAAGAACTTCAAGTTCCGCATACTTTTTAAGTGTTTTAGCATTCTCAGGTCCTTTTTGTTTCTTAATTATACCAAGTCTTACTTCGTCAATATACTTATCTTGCTTTTCCATTAGGTTTTTTTCAACTTCAGCTTCAATCTTATTTTGTACATACCTTTTAGCTATTTCTTCTGTTAGCCATTCATTGGTGTTGTCTAACACTTCATGTACATTTTTTTGATTAGGTACTACCTCTATACCCTTACCATTGCTTATAATTTTATTTAAAGCGTATAAACGTCTATATATATCCTCACTTTTTATATACTTTTGAAGTTTAAATTTTATAGTTCTAGCTTTTATGCTACTTTCATCTATTACGTTTCTCATTATTTCATATAAAACGTCGATTTGCGTATCTAGTGGCAATGTATCTTTTGCAACTGGTTCTCCCATTTGATTAACGAATAATGTCTTCAAACTCAATCCGCCTTAATAACTAAGATTATCACTTATTCATTAAAGCGTTTCCTCCCTTCGTTTTATATAATTATTGCTCACAAACAAGAACTTTTATCTTAGTAGATATTTCTGGATATATTTTAACTTCTACTTCGTAAGTTCCTAATAATTTTATTGTGTCTGTTACTATTTTCTTTTTATCAATTTCTAAATTACATTGTTTATTTAAAGCTATTGCTATATCTTTACTTGTAATTGCGCCAAAAAGTTTTCCACTTTCTCCGGCTTTGCCAATTATTTTTACAACTTTATCTTTAAGTTCATTAGCTAATTTTTGAGCTTCCTCAATTTCAGCAGTTTTCTTCTTTCTTATAATTTCATTTTTTTTATTCAATATATGCATATTTGAATCTGTAGCTTCCTCAGCTAATTTCCTAGGAAATAAAAAGTTTCTCGCGTACCCATCAGAAGCGTTCACCACATCTCCCTTTTTACCTACACCTTTAACATCCATTAATAATATAACTTTCATTATTTCTCACCTTCCCTTAAGTATTTATCTATAGCTTCATTTAATTTCACCACTACTTCTTCAAGTTTCAGTGAAGTAAATTTTGTGCCAGCCATAGTCATGTGTCCACCCCCACCTAACGTCTCCAGTATTAACTGTACATTTATTCTTCCAAGAGACCTTCCACTGATAAATACTTCATCTCCTATTTTAACAATAACAAAGGATGCTTGGATACCAGTAATATTTAGAAGTTCATCCGCTGCCTGAGCAGCTAATACAGTATCTTCTATTATTGGGGGACAAACTGCTATAGCGATTTCATTTTTAACTTTTGCTGCTCTAATAATATCAGCTCTTTGTAAATAAATATTTAAATTATCAGCAAACATTTTTTTTACATCCATAGTATCTGCTCCATGACGTCTTAAAAATGCAGCGGCTTCAAAAGTCCTAACTCCTGTTTTAAAGTAAAAATTTTTTGTGTCCACACATATGCCCGCTAAAAGACTTACTGCCTCTATACGTCTAAGCTTTGGCTTATCTACCATATACTGAATCATCTCAGTGACTAACTCTGCAGTAGAGGATGCATAAGGTTCCATATAACTAAGTACAGCCCCTTGTATAAAATCTTGTGATTTTCTATGATGATCAATTATAACTACCTTTTCTACTTCTTTAACTATTTCTAGGTTTAGCACATAGCTCTCATTGTGAACATCTACTAAAATGAGTAGACTATTTGGATTTTTAACATTTCTAAATTTTTCACCTGTTATAAATGTGCTTTTGTACTCCTCATCTTCTAATAATATATCCATAACGCTTTTTATGCCACTATTTATTCCTTCCAGAATAACGTAGCACTCTTTATTTAAGCTTTTAATAATACTATATAGTCCTATGGCAGAGCCTAGACAATCAACATCAGGATTTTTATGTCCCATAATGAAAATTACATTACTCTCATTTACTAAATCCACTAAGGCATGAGCAATAACCCTTGCACGGACTTTAGTTCTTTTCTCAACTTCTTTTGTTTTTCCTCCAAAGAAAGATATTTTATCACCTTTTTTTACTACTACCTGATCTCCACCCCTACCTAAGGCAAGCTCCTTAGCAGATGCAGCAAATTCATAGTTTTTAAGAGGCGTATCTTCTCCTCTACCTACACCTACACTTAAAGTAACTGCAAGCTTGTTACCATTACTTATTTCACGAACACTATCTAGTATATCAAATTTTTTCTCTATTTCCTTTTCAATATACTTGTCTTGAACTATAATAACATATTTATTGGATGAATACTTTTTTACCACAGCACTTAGACTCTGTCCATAACCATTTATTGTTCTTTCAATATCTGCTATAAGTAAAGGGGCTTTATCTTCTTCTGTAGCTTTAACAACATCATCAAGATTATCAACCTCTACTAGCATAATGCTTTCTCTATTACCATTAATGCCTTTTATTAGATTAGTTTTTTCAGTTATATCATAAAAATACAAAAGCATAATTTTGTCTTTAACACTTTTATTTTCATTTGTATCTACAATGTTAATATAAATTTCATAGTAACTATCTTTTATTTTAATATTTGGAAATATATTTTTTTTACCCTCTAAAACTTGTTTTAGGTTAATTTCCTTAATTATATCCCTAATATTTTTATTTAATAGATCTTCACCTTCTAGCATTGTGGTTACACTTTGATTGTACCATAGAATATTTCCCATGTGCCCTATTATTATTAATGGAAAAGGAAGTTTTACTAAAGTACTTGTGGTTGCTATGTCAAGTTTAGACGAGAAGTTTTCAATAAACTTTTTCCACTCATCTTTTTTAACTTTTGAATTGTAAATATTGTATACTACTAGTATAGCGTATAGTCCTAAGGCTAGTAGTCCTACTTCAAAATGTTTATAATAAAATATTATACATATAAATAAGGCCATAGTCACCATGTATATTTTATTATTAACATTAAAATAATTATATTTATTATCCATAATTAGCCTCCAATTATTTTCTTTTAATTCTATATGGATCAAGCCTTCTAAAATCAAAAGCCATTTCCATGAGTCCTATTGAAAAGTAAATAGTACCTAGAGGCGAAAGGGTTGTTAACACTAAAATTAATACTACTACTGGTTTAGATAAATTTCTTTTAACTCTTAGAAAATATGTAGTTGCGGCTAACCCATTTATAGTAAATACAAATTGCACAAAAACCTGAGAGGAATTTAGTATATACTTTCCACCAATTACGTTTTTTGTGGAAAGTATTATGCCGATGCATACTATACCTATTAACACAGCTCCCACTATGTTAGAAACATAAACTCTGCTAAAAGGTAATACTTCCTCCATTTTATAGTTTAGCTTCTTTAGTATTGCTCTTGATACTATGTAATTCAAATAAGCTGATACAAAGGACAAAAGTAAAATAGTGGCAGGTATTAATACTAAAACTAGCATAATATCTACTTTTTCAATTATTTCAAAATTTTTATCTAAAAGTTTCAACTGTTCTGGAGTAACTCCCATCTGTGAATAAATTATTTTTGTTTGCTCCATAGACGCCTTCATTGATTGCTTCATAAATTCTAGATTCTTAGAAAGAAAATTTAGGAAGCTTACTTTTTCTATAAGTAACATAGAAAAAGCTACAGTTAATATATTAGATATTGCAGAGGCAATAGCTAAAAATAGTAAAGTTATAGATGATTTTTTGCTTTTTTTAACACAATAACCAAGCGTACTACCCACAATGCTATAAGTTATAGCTGAGTATACTGCCATTATTGGATTATACACTAAAGATGTTAAAATTATACTTAAAAATATAGCAGTGATTGTTATTTTACTATTATGTCTTATATACAGTATTGCCACGGGAATTGGTAATATTAATGCACCTATAAATGATACAATTGGCAAGTATCCTGTTATAATCATTATTACTGAAATTATAACAGATATAAGTGAAGCCTCTACAATTGCCTTTGTACTATAATTCTTCTTCTCCATTGGTTCCTCCATCATCTATCTTCCTTTTAGGTGTGTATATAGTTTACTTAGGTCCTTTCCATCCTTTTCTATATTATCTCCTTCAACTATTCCCACCTTCAGTTTCTTTTTCATGCTCTCGTCTATAGCTACATTTGAGTAACCTAGTCTTTCACCTAATATATATAAAAGTATCATTGCCCCTGAAATGCAATCTAGTATAGAGTCTTGAGCAACATTGCTTCCCTTACTTAGCAATTTAAAAAAATCACCTATTATACATAATAGCTCAGCCTTCAAACTTTCAATTATCTTAACGTTAGACATTATATTAAAATCTTCTCTTTTCATAGTATACCATCTCCCCTTGTAGGCTTATGCTTATAACTCTATTTTAGTTATTTTTCTAAATTTATGCAACTAAAGTTTATCCCTATATATAATTCCTCCCATAATATCTGGCGCTTCAGTATGTTTACATTTTATGGATTCCAATTATAAGTATACTACAAATTATGCATTAGGATATATACTTTTTAAATTATATTTTGATTATTGACTAAAACTTTGATTTTTATTTGATTGTATCTTAATAAAAAATAAAAGCAGCTACCGTAAGGTGCTGCTTTCAGTCATTTACTATTCAGTAGTAAATGGTAATAATGCTATGTTTCTAGCTCTTTTGATAGATATAGTAAGCATTCTTTGGTGTTTTGCACAGTTTCCAGAAATTCTTCTTGGAAGAATCTTTCCTCTTTCTGTAACATATTTTCTTAATTTATTTATGTCTTTATAGTCGATTGCAGTTGCTTTATCCATACAGAAAGCACAAACTTTTCTTTTCATTCTCTTTCTGTTTCCGCCAGCACCACCGCCGCCGCTCTTTCTACGTTCGTTCATAGCCATAGTTTTTTTCCCTCCTTACCTAATATTAGAATGGTATATCTCCATCATCAATAGGTGTTATATCACTAGCACTGCCAAAATCATAAGATCCGGCATTTGACTCGCCATTATAGCCACCTTGATTAGTATTCGTTCCTGATGCTTTATTTCCTCCCCATTCAAGGAAGCTAACCTCATCAGCAATTACTTCAGTAACATATCTTTTAGTACCGTCTTTAGCATCATATGATCTAGTTTGAATGCTTCCAGAAACGCTTATAAGCTTGCCTTTACTCATGTAATTGGCAGTAGCTTCAGCTTGCTTACCAAATACCACTGCTGGTATAAAGTCTGCTTCTGGTTGACCTTCTCTCTTGAATCTTCTATTAACGGCTACAGTGAAAGTGGCAACAGCTGTTCCTGTTCCTTGAGCAAACTTTAACTCAGGATCTTTTGTTAATCTACCTATTAAAACAACTTTATTCATAAAAGCACCACCTAGTTTTCTGGATTTATTATGATATGTCTTATAACACTGTCAGTAATTCTGAATACTCTATCTAATTCTTTCGGTAATTCAGGATTTGAATTGAAATTGATTAATGTATAGTGACCTTCACCAACTTTTGATATTTCATAAGCTAATTTTCTTTTACCCCATGCATCAATATTTTCAATTACTCCACCATTGCTTTCTATTACACCTTTAAATTTTTCAACGTTAGCTTTAACAGCTTCCTCGTCTAATGATGGGTGTAATATGAATATAGTTTCATACTTTCTCATTAAATTCACCTCCTCCCCTCGGACTAACGGCTGTGCATTACACAGCAGGGATTCCATCAAGAATTATATCACTTGATTCTACAAAAAGCAAGTTATTATTCTTTAATAAGTATATTTTCTTTATTAACTATATTTTCTTTTATTACTTTCTTTACTCCCGAATCAAATTTAATTCTTGGAAGCATTACTATCCTTCCACAACCTAAACACTTTATTTTAATATCCGCACCTAACCTAACAATTTCCCAGTTCTTACTACCACAAGGGTGAGTTTTTTTCATTTCAACAATATCGCCTAAATTAAATACTTTCACTGTGCATCCCACCTTCTATTTACTTTCAAAATCCACTAAAGAGGCTAATTGTTTTATACTCAGTACCTCTATATCATCCTATATATATATAATAAATAAGGAAGGATAAAATTTCAATGATTAATTTTATCCTTCCCTTTTTATAAGGTCATAACTTTTACACTTTCTCCGTCTTTAACAAAAATATCCTTAATTTTTATATTGTTCGTCTTAATAAGCTCTATTATGCTATCAATATTCTCTTCTTCGATTTTTAAACTAATACCACAACTTTTCGTTATATAGGTAGGTGTAGGAATAACTACTACCTTAACCTGCGTCTTTATCGCTTCTCTTTCTGCTTTCATGGCTTCATGTGTGTTTTGAAATGTTACTATATAATATTTATTCACTGTCTCTCACCTTATCCTATATTTTATTCAGCATTTTCAATGTTTCAATATTAGCGGTTTCAGAAGGATATTTTCCCCGCTGAAGCATGGTTAAAGTTTAATAGTATTATCTCCAGCATTCATTAACTCTACAATAGTATACATGTTTGTGATTTCTCCAATAGAAAGCTTATCCTTTATATTAAAGAAATCAAGGCAAGTTCCGCAAACTAATATATTTGTTCCTCTTTCTATTAACTTCTTTAAGCTATCTAGTACTGGAGAATCCTCTACGGTTAGTTTCACTCCTCCATTAACAAAAAGTAAATCATTAGGTACTAACTCTGCTTCTGACAGTGCAAATATATAGCTTTTCATGAGCATACCTCCTAATTCATCATCTCCTAAGCCTAACCTATCTGTAGATACTAACAATGTAAATCTTTTCTTTGTTTTTGGTTCCGCATTTACGACTTCACATTTTTCTTTAATTATTTTTATGAAATATAAGTCTTGTTTTTCTTCTACAGTGCTCTTATATCCACTACCTTCAGCAAGTTTTACTATGTTGTTTTTAGCAACTAAATTATCTACTATTATTGTACTTTCTCCACTTTCAATTGAATCAAAATATTTTTTTGTCTTAACCACCGGTATAGGACATTGTAACCCCTTGCAATCTATTGTATTATTCATATTAATTCCGTTTTAAGTTAAACTACTAGAAGCTCAACCTAAAAACAGTCACACCCCTTTCTTTATTTAAAATATTGATTTCATATACATTCAAAAGACTTTAGATTATAATTATGTATTATGTATTAATTTAAAAAAATGTATTTATAATGTAATAATCTTTAGCTTCTATATTGTATAGTACTATATAGAATAAACTTTTTAATAGTTTTTATGAAAAATTTATACTTTACTCCTTAGCTAAGCTTATTATAAACTATTTATAGTTTTAATTATATCAAAACAAAATTTAACTTGTTATTGATAATATTAATAGATATTGCATCTTCTATAGACTATAGTAATACTATTATTTTACCGTATAAAATTGGAGGATATTATGAAAATATATTTAGATAACGCAGCCACTACATTTCCTAAACCACCTGAAGTATATACTTCAATGATGAATTATATGATGAACATAGGTACAAACCCTGGAAGAGGTGCATCCACTGCTGCCTTGGCTGGAAATAAAGTAATTTTAAATTGTAGATATGCATTAATGGATTTCTTTAACTTTGACAAAGTTGAAAATGTAATCTTTTCACCCAATATTACTACTTCGTTAAATACGCTTATAAAATCTGTTGTAAAGAGTGGCTGGCATGCAATAACTTCTTCAATGGACCACAATGCTACCTTAAGACCTTTAAACTCTCTTTTCCAAAAAGGTGTTATTGAATTAGACGTTATCCCCTGCTCAAAGGAAGGCTTAATAGATGTAAATGATTTTATAAATACACTTAAGCCTAATACAAAATTAGTAGTTTTATCACATGCTTCTAATATTATTGGTAGTATTCAGCCCTTAGAAGCTATAGGCAAAATATGTAAGGATAAAGGCATTTATTTTATTATCGATGCTGCTCAAACTGCTGGAGTATTACCATTAGACTTCTACAAGTTACATTGTAATGCACTAGCATTTACAGGCCATAAAAGTTTATTAGGCCCCCAAGGTATAGGTGGTTTTTTAATTGACGATAACTTAAATGAGCAATGTACTGCATTTATAGAAGGTGGCACTGGCAGTCTTTCATCTAGTATTATCCAACCAGATTTTTTGCCTGATAAATTTGAAAGTGGTACTTTAAATTCTCCAGGCATCGCAGGCCTTTTAGAAGGTATTAATTTTATTAATTCCCAGGGAATCAACTCAATTCGTGAACATGAGGAATATTTGTGTAAAGTCTTTATTGAGGGCTTGTTAAATATACCTTCATTTAAAGTTTATGGTTCCACCGACTGTTCTAAAAGAACCGCTACTATTTCTGTTAATTCTACAAAAATCGACAATTCTGAGTTAGGGTTTATTTTAGATAGTGAGTATGGAATTACCACAAGAACTGGCCTTCACTGTGCTCCACTAGCTCATGAAACTATTGGTACGTACCCAACTGGTACCCTAAGGTTTGGTATTGGCCCCTTTAACGACATTAGAGACATAAATTATACTCTTACCTCTCTCAATAATATTATTCGAAAGGTGTGATTTACCTATATGGAAAATATTTTAAAGAAACTTGACAAAGTCACCATATTTTTTGTCTTGTATACTTTTGTTTTTGTAATCTTTTTTGGAACTCTAGGCTATACCCTACCTTTTGTTTTAGCTCTTATTTTAGCTTTGCTCCTTAAGGTACCAACAACATATATAATGAAAAAATTTAAAATAAAAAATACTATAGCTTCCTTGCTTACTACTACCGTATTCTTTACTGTGATTGTTATTTTACTATCTTTAGTTGTTGCCACTATAACTTCAGAAACAATCCAACTAGCTAAAAATCTCCAATCGTACATTGCTTCTAATAAAAATAATATACTTAACTTTGTTAGTAATTTGCAAAATTATTACAAAAACTTAGACCCCAGCATAATTAGTAATATTGAGTCAAATATCACTAATTATATAACTAAAACTATAAATTTTAGTATGAATGCATCCACAAAAATATTTTCACAAACTCTAGGGTTTGTTGCAACTATCCCTTACACCTTAATGGTTTTATTATTTACTTTACTTACCACGTATTTTTTTACAAAGGATTTAGCATCTTCAAGTAACAAACTATTTGATTTAATTCCTCCTAAGAATGAAGATCGAATACATTATATATTCGATGAATCTAAAAAAATGTTTAAAAATTATTTACTTTCTTACTTACTAATAATTACAATAACTTTCTTAGAAACATTAGTAGTTTTTTTAGTTTTTAGAGTTAAGTATGCTGTAACCTTAAGCCTCTTATGTGGACTATTTGATCTTTTACCTATTTTCGGCATAGGTATTATATATGTTCCTTTAATAGCCATATTTTTTATATCTAATAACTATGTAGCTGCATTAGGCTTATTAATATCTTACTTAATTATTACCATAGTAAGACAAATTATAGAACCTAAGATTGTTTCTTCATCACTAGGTATTCACCCAGTGGCAGTTCTTGCTTCTATATTTATAGGATTAAAAGCAAATGGTGTTATTGGAATGATATTCTGTATGTTTTTAGTTGTCTTTTACAATATTTTGAAAAAAGTTGAAGTTTTGTAGAATAAAAAACCTCCTACATGGATAAAATCCAAATAGGAGGTTTTTTTATGGTAGATAAAGTTATTTTAGATTCTATGTCCCGTGATTGCACTTTTAAGTTAAGAGACATCATAAGTCAATATATTCTTCCCATAGCTAAATGCTCACGTCCTATTGTAGTTTTATGCATTGGTACTGACAGGTCTACTGGCGATAGTCTAGGACCATTAGTTGGAAATAAACTTAAATTTCTAGTCAGAAACAAAATTCATGTTTATGGTAACCTCGAGTGCCCAGTACATGCTAAAAACTTATGTGAAACAATTGATGAAATTAACTACTCTTTTATTAACCCTTACATTATTGCAATTGATGCTTGTCTCGGAAGTTTGCAAAATGTAGGAAAAATTATTGTTGAGGAAAAACCATTAAGCCCTGGTGCTGCTATGAATAAAGACTTACCTAAGGTAGGCAATTTAAGTATAACAGGAGTTGTAAATATATCTGGAGCCTTTGAATTTATGGTTCTTCAAAATACAAGATTGTATACGGTAATGATGCTTGCTGATGCTATTTCAAATGGTCTTTATCATTCAATACTTAAAACTGTAGGAGGGAGAAGTTTCAATTCACTTTATAATGATTCTATTATAAAGGATGTTGAAGGTTAACTTATGTTGTTCTATCTAAGTTGGTGTATTTTAAATTTAGACTGTATTTCACAAGGTCCTAATATTATCACATTGCAGATTATTACTTAACAAGCAAATATAAAATTAAAAACGTGTCTTGTGCATCTTTAAATTTTATATTTGTTTGTTTTTTATTTGTTCCACAACACTTTTGTATAAAGTTTGTACATATTTCTCACATAGTTATACATTTATTTTAAAAACTTTTTTTA
>CALJTN010000016.1 GCA_937976175.1 uncultured Clostridiaceae bacterium
CATTGAATTGAAAAACTTTAAAGTTAAAACAGGGCAGCACTGTGAAAGTTCAGCTATGATGAATGCTCTATCCTATCAAGGTGTAGATATAAGCGAAAGCATGATTAATGGACTAGGAAGTGCTATTTCCTTTATGTTTTCAAAAGAAGATACCTTTCCCTTTATTGGTGGAAGGACTTTGAATTTAAATGGAAACTTTCAAAAATCAACAGGAATTAAAATTGTTGAAATTCAGCCTGCTACACCTCAGGAAGCCTATGATAAGGTTAAATATGTCTTAAAACAAGGTATCCCAGTAGTTTTAAGATTAAATATGAGGTATCTTCCCTATTTATGGAATGGTAAATATGGTAATAAATATACAGACTTTGGATGGCATTTTGTAACGCTTGCTAAAATTGATGAAAAAGAAGGCCTCAGCAGTAAAAATTGATTACGCTGATGCCTTTAAAGAATCTTTAAAAGAAGTTTTGAAAGAATACCATGAAGGTGGCGCTTTAAAAAGACTTAATGATTTTCCCGAAGATATTTTAAGTATCGAAAAGGGAAAAAATAAATATGTAATGAAGCCATTGTTTGATTTCATGTGCAAAACAATTGAGGAAAATGGTACAGGTGGAAATTTATTCAGAAACTTTTACCGAGACTACTTTGAGGAAATGGGAGCAAAACTTAATAATGACACTATTAGCAATATGCATTTAGTTGTAAATCAGTCTTGCACTGAATGGAGCAACCTCGCAAAGGAATTTAAAAACATATCAGAGGCTCTAGATAAATACAAAAATGACAAAGTAAAGAAGGCTGAACTTTATAATGAAGCTTCAAAAAAGGCTGCAAAAATTTATGAAGCTGAAAATAAAATGATTGAGAAAATAAAGGAACTCTATGATAAAATGTAATTAAAAACATGGGAGTTAACTCTATGGAATATCAAATTGGTGACTTTTCGAAGATTTCAAGATTGAGTATTAAAACTTTAAGATACTATCACGAAGTAGGACTATTATGTCCTACTAGAATTGATAATGAATCAGGATATAGGTATTACAATGATAATTGTATTGAAAAAGCACACATTATAAATGAATTAAAAGCATTAGAATTTTCCATAAGTGACATAAAAGAAATACTAGCAAATTATAATGAAGATACAGATATAGCTGCTTATATGAAAAAAAGACTCGAAGATATAAATAAAAAACTTAATCACTATACAGAAATACAGCATAAGATAAGCTATTTTATTAAGCAAGATGAAAGAAAGCCAATTATAAATAGTAGTAAAGTTATTATAAAAGAAATTCCGGGCATTCTTATTGCATCCATACGCTTTAAAGGAAGCTATCAAGAAGTTGGACGCGAAATAAGTAAACTCTTTAGATACTGCGGTAAATACGCCACTGGAAGTCCATTTTGTATTCATTATGATAATGAATATAAAGAAGAACATGCAGATATTGAAGTTTGTATTGAAGTTTTAAAAAGGGTAGATAAGGATACTATAAAGAGCAGAAAATTACAAAGTATAAGTGCCCTATCAATAATACATAAAGGTCCTTATGAATCCATCGGAACTACTTATAAAACAATAACTGATTTTATAAAAGAAAATCATATTAAAACAGGAGTTCCTTCAAGAGAGCTCTATATAAAAGGTCCAGGATTAATATTTAAAGGTAATCCCAATAACTATATCACTGAAATTCAAATTTTAAGGTGCAGCACGAATGTCAAAAACCGCTTAGCTAAAAATGTATCTACGCTACAATACTGATATATTGAATCTATTTTTGCCATTTGTCTCTCCCCTAAATATGTTATTCCTAATATACAGTATAATCCCCTTTCAATTTAATCAGTAGCATTTCGATTTCTTCTTAGAATATAGTTATGTAGTTATAGACCAAAAAACAAAGGCACAAAAACAATTTTGTTTTTGTACCTTTGTTTTTTTAATCCTAGTCTTCATTCTCCCACTGCATGCATCTTCTAATGGCCTTTTTCCACCCATTGTAATAGCGTGCACGTTTTTCTTCGTCTAAACTAGGTGTAAACTCTTTTTCAACACGCCACTCTTGTAAAATCTCGTTTTTATCTTTCCAGTATCCCACTGCAAGACCCGCAAGGTATGCAGCTCCAAGAGCTGTAGTTTCTACAACAGTTGGCCTTACTACTTTGGTTCCAATGATATCTGCTTGAAACTGCATCAAGAAATTATTTCTGCTTGCCCCGCCATCTACCTTAAGCGTGCATAGTGCATGCCCTACATCTTCTACCATAGCATCTATCACGTCTCTGCTTTGATAGGCGATAGCTTCTAGCGAAGCCCTTATGATATGATTTCTATTTGTTCCTCTTGTTATGCCTAAGATTGCCCCTCTTGCATACATATCCCAATAAGGAGCCCCAAGTCCCACAAAAGCTGGAACAATATAAACACCTCCGCTATCTTTGACTCTCGTTGCAAAGTATTCTGTATCTGCCGAATCATTGACAAATCTAAGTTCATCTCTTACCCACTGCACAACAGCTCCTCCAACAAATACAGAGCCT
>CALJTN010000017.1 GCA_937976175.1 uncultured Clostridiaceae bacterium
CTTCTACCCCAACATCTATATTTCTAACCTCTACCACATAATTTAGTAGGTTTGCATAATAAGCTACAATATATAGCCCTAAGCCATGTCCCCTATTTTCATTATTACTTGAAACAAAGGGATCAAATATGTGTGGTAATAACTCTTCCTCTATAATTGCTCCATAATTAATAATAGTTAATGAATTCTCACTTAAGGTTATTTTTATATGCCCCTGTTTGGGTGTATAAGTTATAGCGTTATTAATTAAATTGTCTATTATTTTAAAAATAAGCTTCCTATCTGTATTTATATTTGTGAAGCTAATTTCCTTTTCTATAGTAAAGGTAAGCTCTTTTAATTTTACTTGCACCTCATGGCATAAAAGGCTTTCATCAATTATTTCACAAATATTTATGATTTCTTTCTTGATAGCTTCAATACTATTGTTAAGATTTAAAATATCATCTATTATTTTCCTCATGGACTTCAATTGAAGCTTTACCTTTGGTAGGTGCTCCTTTGTGTCTTTGTATTTTCCAATTTCATTTATCATACCCTCCACTAGTAGTAGCGCTGCTGCCACTGGGGTTTTTAGCTGGTGGGAGGAGGCCCTAAGGAATACCTCTTGTCTTTTATTTTGCTCTGAAAGATAGCTATTCTTTTTTTCAAGCTCAAGAAAATTTTCATTTAATTTTAGATATAAGTCATTAAGGGTTTCACCTAAAACTGCAATTTCATCTTTTCCTTCTATTTTCATTAGTTCAACTTCCCTACTAGTATTCTCTTTCATAAACACAGCATGGTTTACCAGCTTTTCTATAGGAAGCACTATTTTTCTTGAAAATACGATAGTTGATATAAGTATTAATAAAATAGCTGTGGCAATAATCATGGGTAGACTTTGAAATATTATTGGCCTAATCTCTCCTATTTTAGGGGTCATTGCTGCAAATACAGATACAATAATATCCTTGTTATGAAGGCTTATAGCAACATAGTTAGTATAATAATTCCTTCCATCAGATACGTTGGATTCATAAATAACTGTATCCTCATTTACTACATGAAACTTTGATGATGTTTCTTCGTAAATATTCTTATAATCACTTCCTAAAAACTCAAAGGTTAGTGGCAAATCATCCTTAAATAATTTATTTTTAAAAATATCTTCTATACTACTGGTAAAATCAAAATCTGCTTTATCTATATTTTTTATCTCTTCCCTGTGATCAGCGTAGTATCTTACTTTTTCAATAAGTTTTAATAACTCATTATCCTTAATAGTGATTTTTATAGAAGTAAATATATTAGTGATAAAAAGCTCCTTACCCTTGGCAGGTATTTTAATAGTTGCTGTTCCAGCAGGATTACTTGGGGATACATTTTTATAATTGCCGTCTTTTATATAATTTTCTTGGATGGATTTCATTGCTTTAAAATTACTCTTACTAATATAATCCACATATAAAGAAGGAAGCATTAGCACAAAATATGCTATCATTAAGGTTACTATTGCTGCTGATATAATTGCACTATACACAAAGGTCTTCTTTGATAAGTTCAAAAGTCTCCCTCCTTATCAAACTTATAGCCTACACCTGTTACTGTCTTTATGTATTTTTTAGGTAGCTTCTTTCTAAGGTTTTTCACATGTGCATCTATTATTCTATCATTTCCGAAGTATTCCTCATTGAAGATTTTCATTATTAATTGTTCACGAGTAAAAACCCTGTTTGGTTCTTTCAGTAACACTTGTAAAAGTAAAAATTCACTTAGTGTTAACTCCAAAGATTCATTGTCATAGTAAGCCTCATAGGCTTCATCATTTATATATAAGCCTTTTACCTCCATCATCTTTACAGGGCTACCCAGGGTCCTACGCAATATTGTTTCTATACGCTTAAGTAATAACAAAGGTGAAAAGGGCTTTATCACATAATCATCAGCATAAAGGTTGAATGCTTTTAACTGTGTTTGTTCGTCTTCAAGGGCTGTTAGCATTATTGTAGCCATTTTAGGATTTGTTTTCTTTATATGCTCTAGAACAACTAGTCCACTTACCTTAGGCACCATTATGTCCAGTATTGCTAAATCAAAATAATTGCACTTTAAAAACTCTAAAGCCTCTTCTCCATCCTTTGCACAAACCACTTCGTAATTCTGCATTCTCATATATTCCGTGGTTACCTCTGATATTGTGGGTTCATCCTCTAAAAACAAAATTTTTGCCATATTATCCTCCTCCTTCAATTTATTATACTATAAATTTTGAAACTTTAAAAAGGTGCCACCCAGGTGGCAAGTGGCAAGTTGCAAAAAAATTTAATGGATAGACACTAATTGCCTATCCATTAAATTAATCATATATAAATATAAGCTAGCAGTTGTTTAAATAACTATCTATGGATTTATTAAATCATTATCTGCCATGCTGTTAAAACTATTGGCGCTTCTTAATTATTTCAGCATATTTATAATAGCTATCCTTCTTTATTCTCTCTTGGGTTTCAAAGTCTACGTATACTATTCCAAATCTCTTGGAATAACCATGAGCCCATTCAAAATTATCTAACAAGGACCAGCAGAAATATCCCGCAATATTTAATCCTAGTTTATTCATTTTAGATACTGCTTCAAGGTGGCGAACTAAATAATCAATTCGCTGAGAGTCATGAATACACCCATCTTCTAATACATCAGCCCATGCGGAACCATTTTCCGTAATATAAATCGGTAAGTCTGTATATTTTTCACGAAGCATTTCAATTAGCTCTATAAATTCCTCTGGAGATACATCCCAACCCATATCGGTTTTAGGATATGAGGAATATGCACCAGTGCTAAGGGTAAGTGACATAGAATCAAACTCTACAAGGGTACGGTTGTAATAATTTACACCTAGAAAATCACACTTTTCCCCTATAATATCAAAGTCTCCATCCTTAATAAAGTCAAAATTAGCACCTCTGGTGGCATATATATTTACCATATCAAAAGGGTATCTAC
>CALJTN010000018.1 GCA_937976175.1 uncultured Clostridiaceae bacterium
AGTTAGTAGAGTTATCTAAAAAAAATAAAATAAAAGTTATTTTTATGGAAGAACTGGCAAGTCCAAGAGTATCTGAAACTCTTGCAAATGAGATAGGAGCTAAGGTGCAAAAAATCTATACCATAGAAAGCAATGAAGATGGTAAGAATTATATACAAAGTATGGAAGAAAACCTTTCAAATATTTATAATAGTTTAAAATAACAATAGTATAAAGTAATAATGGTTTAAAATAATAGCAAACCCCCACCTTGATTAATTAAAGTGGGGGTTTATAATTTTAGAAGATAAAGTGCTGAAGTTAAATGTTGAAAAAAAGGTAAGAGCCATATATAATGGATATATGAACGCAAACGTTGGTCTTGGAGCAAAAGTCTGAAAAATCAAATAAATGGTTATTGCATAAATAGGGGGGGACTATGAATATTTTAAGAAATCTTAAGATTAGAACAAAGCTACTATTGTCCTTTGCAATGGTGGTTCTAGCTATTATGCTAGTAAGCATTAGAGGAATATCTACTATTAACAAAATCAGTAGCAATGGTGTAAAAATGTATGAGTATAGTATGATAAGTACTAATCAACTGCGTCTAATGAAAGAAAACTTATTAAGTCTTCGTTCTGAGTTACAAGAATTAGTATTTATAGACGGAGACAAAGAAAAGGTATTAAACAGTATAGATACATTAAAAAAAGAAAGTATGGTGCATATTGATAATTATGATAAGCTACCGCAAATGCCAGAAACCAAAGAATTATGGAGAAGCTTTAAACATGAAGTAGAAGCATATAGGAAGATTCGTGAGAAGGTAGTGGATGATGTAAGAAACAATTATTATGGTGAAGCAATAAAGGAATGGCCAAAGGTGGAAGCAGCCCGTGAACAGCTGTTTGAAATAATAGATAAGTTAATTGTAGAAAATGATGAAATAGCTAAAAACAACAATATGGAAAACTTAAAATTGCATAGTAAATCAGTGAAAATAATGTATATATATATTGCACTAGGAGTACTAACTGCAATAACTCTAGGTGTAGCATTATCTACGTATATATCCAAATCAGTGAACCGAGGACTAGTGTTTTCAGAAGCAATTGGCAAAGGGGATTTATCAAAGGAAATAGATTTAAGTAGTAAGGATGAATTAGGTCAACTGGCCCATGCTCTCAATGGTGCAAAGGACAACATAAAAGCCTTAGTTAAAGAAATAATTGACCAAGCAGAAGAAGTGAGTTCTGAAAGTGAGGGGTTAGCCTATGCTGTAAGAGAAATCACATCAAATCTTGAAAGTGTAAAGGTTAACACTAGTTATATAACGGATCAAACTATTGAAACTAGTGCTACTACTGAGGAAATATCTGCATCGGTAGAGGAAGTTAATGCCGGGGTGAGTGAATTATCTAATAGGGCAATGCAAGGAAGCAATGAATCCATAGAAATAAAAAATAGAGCGCAAAGTATAAAGAAGAGAGGGGTTCAGTCTAAAACCTCTGCTGAAAAGTTATATGAAATAAAACAAGAAAATATAATTAGAGCCATTGAAGAAGGCCAAGTTGTCAGTGAAATCAAAATCATGGCAGATTCAATAGCCAGTATTTCAAAGCAAACTAATTTGCTAGCTCTAAATGCTGCCATTGAAGCAGCGCGGGCAGGACAACATGGAAAAGGTTTTGCGGTTGTTGCAGATGAGATTAGAAAACTAGCAGAGCAGTCCGGAGAAAGTGTAAAGAATATACAAGATATTATTGTGAAAGTAAAAGAGGCATTTGAAAATCTTTCAATAAATTCTAGGGAAGTATTGGAATTCGTAGACAAGGATGTTAGACGGGATTATGACTTACTAGTAGAAACAGGAGAAAGTTATGAAAAGGATGCATTATTCGTAAGCAAAATGTCTGAAGACATAGCCCTTATGTCAGACCAAATAAATGCAACCGTAGAAGAAATTACGAAAGTAGTGCAAAATATAGCCGCAACATCACAAAATACTTCTTCAAAGTCCAGTGAAATACTCACTAGTATAGTTGGTGCCACGGAGGCTATGGGTACTGTATCAGTTTCTGCACAAAGCCAGGCCGCTACTGCAGAAAAGCTTAACTTGCTGGTGCGAAAATTTAATTTATAGTCAGGCTTCATAAGTACAATGAGTGAATTCATAAGTATCATTAATAAAATTTATAAATACCATTGATAAATAAGATTCGTAAAGTCCACTCCTAAATAGCGTTCCTATTAAAGGTCAGTAAATAAGTTAATACTGACCTTTTTTATATTGCTTTAAACTACTTAGATAATAGGATGTATAGGTAAGTAATATAGTTTTTTTATTTATACTAAATTCTTAATGGAATATTACTCATTAGAAATAAAATATTGTAAAAAGGTGTAAATTTGTATATAATAAATATAATAATAATTAAATATATTTGAGAGGCGGGGTGTGTATGGAAAAAATGACTCTTGATAATATTGCATTAGAAAAGCTAAATAACCGTATAAATGATTTGAGAGATGTTTTAAATGAAGTGTGCTGTACAGACTCAAATTATGAAGAACAAGAAGAAAGACTAGCTATAAGTAGAGATTTAGACGAGTTAATCGTTAAATATATGAACGAACTAGGGAAATAGTGCCACCCAGGTGGCAAGTGGCAAGTGGTAAACATATAAATATAAATATAAATATAAATATAAATATAATTTAAAAAAATTGAATTAATCTAGAAATCATGTATAATATATATTAATCACAATTATATACAGCAGTATATACAGT
>CALJTN010000019.1 GCA_937976175.1 uncultured Clostridiaceae bacterium
AATGAAAGAATTACTGATAGTGCACAAACATTTAATGAATGCGAGTAAGTACTCTCACTTTTATTTCTTATACTTGATAGGTTATAAATAACTTCTGGTTCTTTTAATACATCATTTATTATTTCATCTGCAACTATTCTAATATCTTGTAATTCTGTACTATAGTGATAGGAATATTTCATTAGAATTTCTTTTACTACTTCCTGGCACTGCTCCTTAATCTGAATTTCTAAACTATCTTTTAAATTTACTCCTTGTGCTATATCATCTTCCACATATATAAACTCTATATCTAATTCCTTTAATCGTTTCACATATTCTTTTTTAACCACCGTCCCTGCTGTCATTAATACAGAATCTTTGCTTATTAATATATCTCTAGCTAATAATTCATTCCCTTTTATAGAATTTAGTGAAATGATTCTCATTGCTACCCCTCTCTTAGATAATTATACTAGTCCTATGATTTTATTATAATTGAAAATGGTAATTTTACAATAGTATGGTTTAATTTCTTATACTTTTATATCTAACACTACCTAAAAAATTGTTAATAAATGTTTTTCTTTATGCATCTTTGCTTTTATTCTATCACATAAGAAAGAGAATTGTATATATTTTATATTTTAAACATATAAAGGTATTTTTTTTCATTGTTATTTTTTTAACAAAACCCTTTGACAAATACCCTTGTTTTTGATATATTCAACATATAGAAGTAATGTTAATTCTTTAACAATCAAATTAAGAATATCTATCTCTAAATTAGTAAACAATTTTTTTTAACCTATTATATAATTATAAATAAGGAGGATTTAACAATGACAAAAGTAGTGCAACCAACTCCAAAAGAGCATGTAGACGCATTAGTGGAAAAAGCACAAGTCGCTCTCAATGAGTTTATGAAGTTTGACCAAGAGAAAATTGATAACATCGTTCATGAAATGGCATTAGCTGGTCTTGCTAAACAACAAATTTTAGCAAAAATGGCAGTTGAAGAAACAGGTAGAGGTGTTTATGAAGATAAAATCACTAAGAATATCTTTGCAACCGAATATATCTGGTATTCCGTTAAATACCAAAAAACAGTTGGTATTGTAGAAGATAATGAAGAAGAAGATTATATGATAGTTGCAGAGCCTGTCGGAGTTGTTGCAGGTGTAACACCTGTTACTAATCCTACTTCTACTACGTTATTTAAATGCATCTCCTGTATTAAAACTAGAAATCCAATTATATTTGGTTTTCATCCTAGTGCACAAAAATGTTCTTTAGAAGCTGCTAAAACTTTATATGATGCAGCTATAAAAGCGGGAGCACCTAAGGACTGTATCCAATGGATTGAGTATCCTTCTGTAGATGCGACCAAAGAATTAATGAATCATCCTGGTGTTGCTTTAATTCTAGCAACTGGTGGATCTGGAATGGTTAAGCAAGCATATTCTGCAGGTAAACCAGCTCTTGGTGTTGGGCCTGGTAATGTTCCTTGTTTTATTGAAAAAACAGCGAATTTAAAACGTGCCGTTAATGATCTTGTTTTATCCAAATCATTTGATTATGGAATGATCTGTGCCTCTGAACAAGCTGCTATAATAGAATCTTCAATATATAAAGAAACTGTTGACCTTATGAAAAAAGCAGGTTGTTATTTTGCTTCAAAAGAAGAGATTAAGAAGTTGGAACCTGTTGTAATGAATTTGGAATATGGTATGGTTAACCCTGCCGTAGTAGGTCAATCTCCATTCAAAATTGCTGCAATGGCAGGAGTTACAATTCCTGAAGACACAAAAATCCTTTGTACTGAAATAGAGGGTGTAGGTCATGAATACCCATTATCAAAAGAAAAGCTATCTCCTGTTCTTGCTGTTTTAAAAGCAGCTAATGTTGAAGATGGAATGAAATTATGTGAAAAAATGCTTAATCTTGGTGGTTTAGGTCATTCTGCAGTAATTCACTCCACTGATACCAATGTAACAAACGAGTTTTCCGCAAGAATGAAAGCTGGTCGTATCATTGTAAATTCACCTTCTACTCACGGTGCTATTGGCGATTTATACAATACAAATATGCCATCACTAACACTTGGCTGTGGCTCCTATGGTGGTAATTCTACTACTCATAATGTATCAGCTATTGACTTAGTTAATTACAAACGTGTAGCTAGGAGGAGGGTAAATATGCAATGGTTTAAAATACCTAATAAAATATATTTTGAATCAGGATCCACTGCTTACTTAAATAAAATGCCTGATATATCAAAAGCTTTTATCGTAACAGATCCTTCTATGGTTGATCTTGGATATGTTAATAAAGTTTTATACCAATTAAGAAAAAGAACAGATTATGTACACTGTGAAATTTTTGATAGTGTTGAGCCAGATCCATCCTTAGATACTATTATGAGGGGTGTTGAGGTGATGAATAACTTCCGTCCTGATGTTATTATCGCACTTGGTGGTGGTTCTGCTATTGATGCCGCAAAAGGAATGTGGTTATTCTACGAGCAACCTGATGCTGATTTCAAGAATATGTCAATCAAATTTTTAGATATCAGAAAGAGAACCTATAAATTCCCTTCTCTTGGTAAAAAAGCAAAATTTGTTGCAATTCCTACTACCTCCGGTACTGGATCCGAGGTTACTTCCTTCGCAGTAATTTCAGACAAAACAGAAAACAAAAAATACCCTCTGGCTGACTACGAATTAACTCCTGATGTAGCTATTATTGATCCAGATTATGTAATGAGTGTACCTAAGAAATCTACTGCTTGGACTGGTTTGGATGTACTCACTCATGCTTACGAAGCATATGTATCTATTGTTGCATCCGATTATACTGATGCTCTAGCTATTCACGCTATTGATATGGTATTTAAATACCTTAAAGCTTCTTACGATCAAGGTGCGTCTAATCCTGTTGCTAGAGAAAAGATGCACAATGCTTCAACAATAGCTGGTATGGCTTTTACCAATGCATTTTTAGGTATCAATCATTCATTAGCTCACAAATTAGGTGGTGAATTCCATGTGCCTCATGGATGTGCAAATGCCATATTATTACCTCACGTAATTCGTTATAATGGTGTAGCAAATCCAACAAGATTTACTGCATGGCCAAAATATGAAAGCTATATTGTTGGAGATAAAATATATGAGTTAATGAAAAAACTTGGTAGGAATCCGAAGAATAACGATGATGCTGTAGAAATGTTTGCTCAAGAGGTTGAAGCGTTAAATAAACATTTGGAAATTCCTTCCACTTTAAGAGAATATGGTCTTGATGAGAAAGTGTTCTTATCCAAAGTTTCTACTCTAGCTGATCTTGCATTTGGTGATCAGTGTACAACAGCAAATCCAAGATTACCGCTAATAACTGAGTTAGAAAACATTTACTTAAAAGCTTATTATGGTAAGGATTATGTTCCTAATAAAAAATAGTAATTCTTCTAAATTTAACGCTATATGAAGTATACTAATCTTTAAATAAAGCTAAAGTGCTGTAACACATAGGATTGAAAAATCGAAGTGTTACAGCACTTTTTTAATGGTTAAATTCCCATATTCCTATGGAGTTTTGCTATACCATATAGTTATTACTATTAATTGCTTGCTTTAATGCTTTCTTTTCATCTTCCGACAATTCCAAGAAAGATTCTCCCTTTAAAATTTCTTTTAAATAAATATAACATCCTTCTCTACTACTATGAACTGAATTTAATAAGAACCCATTATTATTCTTATCTAAAAGGACTAATACAAAGCTAAGCTTTCCACCCATCTCTTTGAAAGCATCATACTTTAGTACAGCTATTTTTTGATATGTATATAATAAATTGTCTTTTATATTAATTAATTCGTTACTAATTTGTTTTGTATTATCCTTTAGAATATCAACATCTAAAAACCTTTCTAAGACTACTTTTTCTAAACTTTCTCCATTAGCTCCAGTCATAAATTTTTTATATTTTTTATTTAGATTACCTTGTTTAATTAATAAAATAATAATAAGCAGTAATAAAACTACGGTAGCTACCGTTAATGCAAGAATTATATATTCTGCATGGTCACTAATTACTTGTATTAAATTCATAAACTTCCTCCGCTTTGTATCTTTAACAATTTTTCTTTCTTAGTTATACAAACTTTACTGATAAACTACTATCTTATTGTCTCAAACAACTCTACTATTCTTTCTAGTTCTTCATCTGAATAATATTCTATTTCGATTTTTCCTTTATTTT
>CALJTN010000020.1 GCA_937976175.1 uncultured Clostridiaceae bacterium
ATTATAGTTATCTTTTATTGTTTATCCAGTCAAAGCTGTCAGTGTTAGGTGGCTTGTCCTTAGCAATGTTATGACAGTAGAAGTTTTAATTATAGCAGAGAAGCATGGCTCCTCTGCTAGTATTGAATTTCTTGCGCTTAAAAACTTTTTAGAAGAATTAGTGGGGTATTTTTTCTTAATGTACAGTTTTATCTTTCAATTTCATCTTTACTTAAAATAGAGGAAGCTTTTAATTCATCAATAAAATCTTCATATTTTAAACCTACCCATAACAAATATATTTTAACAGTCTACAAATGTACTAGCTAGTGTTACAGTAATATTGCACTATATATTGTATCAAACTCCAATTCAAGTCCTGCTTCTACTCCTTTTATTACTTCTATCTCTAGACATTACCTTCCAAAAGTGCATAAAGGTATGTATCCCTTCATAAAAAAATCCTGTTTTGCAAAAGAAGAACTCATCCTCTTTTGTTTTTACATTCTTTTTAAATGGATATTTACTAAGATTACCTGAATAATAAATATATTTATTCATAATTTCACAAATATCTGTTGGCGACACCCTATATGATTCTACTGAGGTAAGGTTGATCTCCCCTTGTCTTAGTGCTTCCATAACAAACTCAGAGCATATGTACGTCTTGTAAACCGAATGCTTTTTATTGGAAATAAGCCCGATAGCTTGGAACAAATTGTAGTAATACACCTCAGAATCGTTATATACCTCATATACAAACTTGCTTATCAATTCATATTGCTGCAGGGTTACAGGTATGCGGTATACAATAATGGGGACATCTTCATCTAATCCCATGGTAAGAGTAAACGCACTTTCTCTGATGATACCACCTACAAGAGGATTGCTAATGGACAGTCTGCAAAAAGAGTACATCTCACTTAAACTTTCATCTAAACTGATTGAAGCATGATTATATTTTCCTTTTAAAAATACCCTAACTAACTTTCCCACAGAAGTTGGTGTTCTTGAAATAACAATATAAACATACTTTTCCACTTTACTCCTCCTTGCAACTACATAAATATACTTTAATTAAATTATATTTATATGCTATTTAGTCATTTATATGTTTAAGTCTTCTTATAGTATTCTTGCCCATTATGTAGTTTTTATGTAGTTCATGTATAAAAAAAGACTCCAAAATCTTGTGTCTCTAAGATTTCGGAGTCTTTCTATTCTCTTGTGATTTTTTTAATGCAGTGATCTATAATGCTGCTCTAAATATATTTAATACATCCTGTGAATCTAACTCTCTGAAGTTCCCTAGCTTTCCTCTTCTTGTAGCTTGCTTTGCCATTTCTTCTAATTTTTCTTCATTTATTCCCATCTCTCTTAATAAAGTAGGAATTCCCAAGGAAATAAAATACTCCCTTGTTTTTTCAATGGCCTCATTAGCTATCTCGTCCTTATCTCTATTTTTATCAATACCCCAAACATTCACTCCATACTCAACAAATTTTTCTAAAGTTTCTTCATTTAGAATATATTTCATCCAGTGTGGTGTTAAAATTGCAAGGCCTACCCCATGAGTAATATCGTAGTATGCACTTAATTCGTGTTCCATGGCATGAACGCTCCACTCTGTTACTTTTCCATAACTTAAAAGGCCATTTATCGCAAGGCTTGAAGTCCACATTAAGTTTGATCTTGCTTCATAATTTTCTGGTTCTTTTATAGCTATTTCACCATAATTTATACAAGTTTTAAGCATTGCTTCAGCCATTCTATTTTGCAGATACGCTTCCTTTGTATTACTAAAGTATACCTCGAAAATATGGCTAATTATATCTGCCGTACCTGCTGCTGTTTGATTTGCCGGTAGTGTATATGTGTATGTAGGGTCTAATATAGAAAACTTAGGCGTCATAGCTGGGTGCCCTGTGCCCAATTTCTCATTTGTATCAAGATTTGTTATTACAGCTCCAGCATTCATTTCAGAGCCTGTTGCAGCCAGTGTTAAAATGCTAGCAAGTGGAAGTGCATTTTGAATTTTTCTCGAATCAAGCACTATATCCCATGCATCCCCTTCATAGTAATAGCCTGCTGCAATAACCTTTGCACAGTCTATTGAACTTCCACCGCCTACTGCTAGTATAAGGTCTATTTTATTCTCACGGCATAGCTTAATACCGTCTCTTACGCTTGTTACTCGTGGATTTGGCTCAACACCTGACAGTTCCCAAAAACTAATGTCATTAGCTTTTAGTATTTCAGTAACTTTATCATATATTCCATTTTTCTTTATACTTCCGCCTCCGTATACAAGCAACACTCTAGAGCCATAGTTTTTTATTTTACTACCAAGCACATTTATCTTATCTTTACCGAAAAATATTTTAGTTGGAATTGAATAGTTAAAATTATTCATTATAAATCTCTCCTTTAAATATCTATTGCTTACTTCTTTCATACTGAAAAGGCCAATTAACTTCATAACCTAATTTTTTTGCTGCAGTAAGTGGCCAATTTGGATTTCTTAAAAGTTCTCGTCCAAGGTACACAAGGTCCGCCCTGTTATTTTGGATTATTTCTTCTGCCATAGCTGGTTCAGTAATTAACCCTCCAGACATGGTGCAAAGACCCGTATTCCTTTTAATTGTTTCACCATATCTTATTTGATATCCCGGATAAACATTTATCTTTGCTGGTACCACTGCTCCTGAGCTAACATTTATAATATCCACCATATCACCCTTCACCAAATTAATAATATTTGCAAGGTCAACATCGTGGTTACCTTCTTTCACATGATCTTCTGCAGATATTCTTACGATTAGAGGCTTATCAACTTCCCACACTTCTCTTACAGCTTTTATAATTTCCTTTAGGATTCTTGCTCTATTTTCAATATTTCCTCCATATTCATCACTTCTCTTATTTGATAAAGGTGATAAAAATTGATTAATTAAATATCCATGAGCAGCATGTATTTCTATAACATCAAAACCTGCTTTTCCTGCTCTTATGGCAGCCTGTTTGAAAGCATTTACTACGTTGCTTATATCTTCTTTTGTCATTTCACGAGGAATACTAGATTTTGAATCAAAGGCTACACCGCTTGGTGCAACAATATCTTCACCTTCTGCAGTGCATTTTCTCCCAGCATGATTTAACTGTATTCCAACTTTACCACCATATTTTTTAACTTCTTGAACTATGGTGATAAGCCCTTCAATTTGGCTGTCCTCCCATATTCCAAGATCCTTACTTGATATTCTCCCTGCGCTTTGAACTCCTGTAGC
This sequence comes from uncultured Clostridiaceae bacterium, assembly GCA_937976175.1. GTDB lineage: Bacteria > Bacillota > Clostridia > Clostridiales > Clostridiaceae > Clostridium_AD. The sequence continues at coordinate 3,267 of CALJTN010000020.1, forward strand.
TTCAAGTATAATTAATCCCGCGCCTCCAATAGCTCTAGTTGCATAATGCATAAAATGCCAAGAATTTGCTTTTCCACTATTATCCGAACTGTACATGCACATTGGTGGTAACACAATTCTATTCTTTAGTTCCATATCTTTTATCTTAATGGTTGAAAATAAACCTGCCATTTAAGTCCCTCCTCTTAGTTACAACTATAATTTTACTACTATACTTACTTAATGCAAGTACACACTTTTTCAACATATAGTTACTATTATGGTACTACATTTCTCATTGACAAAATTAAAGATTAAACATAATATCTATTTATTGGCTATAAGGCATGTTCAAAAATATCCTGCTCTCTTTGAATTATTATTCTGCATAATGCAAATCTTAAATAGCCATTTAAAATAAAGGGGTGTGAATAAATTGAATACAATATTATTTGATCTTGATGGTACCTTACTTCCTATGGACATGATTTTATTCGAAAAAATATATTTTGAAGAATTAGCAAAGGATTTTGCTGATGTAATGTCCCCCAAGGAACTAGCTAAAAACATATGGACTTCTACTAAAATTATGGTAGAGAACACGGAGCACCTAACTAATGAAGAAGTATTTATGACTGACTTTACAAGCAGAATGAATATGGATCTCCCTTTTCTACAAAAACGTTTTGAGGATTTCTATGATGCTGGCTTTTTAAAAATTAAAGGATTAGCTTTAGATATTCACTCTATAAGGGAAAGCGTTAAGATATTAAAATCAAAGGGTTATACTGTTGCACTTGCCACAAACCCACTATTTCCTGAAAAAGCTATCCATCATAGAATACGCTGGGCAGGCTTTGAACCTGAGGATTTCTCATACATTTCTACCTTTGAAAAAAATCATTATTGTAAGCCCCAACTAAAGTATTACGAAGAGATACTAAAAGATATAGAAAAGAAGCCTGAAGACTGCTTAATGGTAGGCAATGATGTTCAAGAAGATTTAGTTGCTAAAGAGCTTGGACTAAAGACGTATTTAATAACAAATAACCTATTGCATAGAACAGAAGGAGAAATAGTAACGGACTATCTAGGAGAATATGAGGATTTCTATGAATTCGTAAAAAATTTGCCATCGCATATATAATCCAAGCTATATTGAAAAATTAGGGAGTGTTAACAATTTTTTAGTAAATTGCTAATCCTCCCTATTTAAAATTTATTGCTTAAACTTGCCACTTGCCACCTGGGTGGCACCAAAGTATTCTTCGCTTAAAAGTCCCATAATAATCTCATCATAATACTTACCATCTCTGAAAATCTCTTGTCTTAATATTCCTTCTTTTTTAAATCCACATTTTTCATAGCTTCTAATTGCACGTTCGTTAAAAGAATATACATGTAGTTTAATTTTGTGTATATTCATCTGTTCAAAAATAAACCTAATTAAAGTCATCATGGCATCAGTGCCATAGCCCTTACTCCAGTAATCTTTATCTCCGATGAATATTCCTACAACTATGACGCTATTCTTCCAATCTATATTATTTATTCCGCATCCACCTATATATTTGTTTTCCTCTAAGGTTTCTATGGCAAAACTATAATTCTCCTTGGTTGCAGATAAACTTTCAAACCACTTTTCTTCGTCTTCAAAGGTGTATAGATAAGGAATTCCTGGATGTAAAAGCCGCTTAACCTCTGGATCATTTACAAAGTTTTGAGCTTGCTTTATATCTTCCTTTTTATATTCTCTTAGCCTAATTTTTTTACCAGTATACATAATCATTTATCCCCCTTAATTCCTTATAAGTGCTTAGCTTCTATGGCAAGCTAAACCTTTTAACTTTATATTTTTTTGCATATATATAGTCCATGTTGACTGTATCCAACTAAACTGCTATCACTACAGGTCATTAAGTGATAATCCATCCACTTATTAAATTCTTCTTGGTTAAAGTCATTTAATTTATCACTAAGAATGCTCGCCACTCCATCACTTCCAATATGATCAATCTTTCTTACATGAAACCTATTCATTAAATTTTCTATATCATCGTATTTAGAATAGTAAAAACAGTCTCTTTCATCACCATATTCTAGGCCCGTTTTTAGAATGTTCTTTAAGCCTTCATTATTAATATTTTCTTTTCTTCTATTTATCATATTGAAGAAAGTGGAAAATCTATTAATATAAGCAACTGCTAAAATTCCACCGCTTTTTAATACTCTTAAAGCTTCAGTTATAGTTTGTACTTTTTCTTCCTCCACACTAAAATGATAAAGTGGTCCAAGACATAACACCACATCATAACTATTATTTTCAAAATCACTTAACTCCTTAGCATTTCCAAGTACTATGTCCATATCTAAGGCTTTATGCAATGCTTTCTTTTTCATAATCTCAACATGCTTTGGTGTTATATCTAGGGCGGTAACACTATGTCCTTTTTCTGCAAAGCAAAAGGAGTACCTTCCTGTGCCTGCACCAACTTCTAGAATCCTGGAACTTGGACTAATAATATCATTTAGGAAATGCACCGTTGTAAGAAACTCTACTTTATGTGCATTATCCTTAATAAGTCTTGCTTCCTCATCATAGGTTTCGTAATATTCTAATATACTTTTCATTATTTATTCCCCCCTCTATCTTTACTCCCTCTGGAATACATATAAGTTATTAACTATTATCTACTTAATTATAAACAAAAAACTCCGCGAAATCACTTTAGAAGTGACTCCGTAGAGTTATCTACGTGTAGGAAAGTTCCCTGTACCGCTAACATTTTGTTAGGTACACTCACTGTATATGTTATATATTATAATATTACCAATATATTGTCAATATGTCACTAATTAAAATACTGGAATTTTTCTATATTGACATTTTAAGTAGTACATGTATAATTATAAGTAATTTATTTTATATAAAAATAATAAAATTTAAACATAAATGTAATGAAAGAGAACAGTATGTATTATCTCAATTTATAGAGAGCCAATGATGGTGTAAATTTGGCATTTGAAACTACAGAAAGAAGCTCTGGAGCAGTGGACTGAAATATTTGAGTACGTCCACCGGGAACTTGCCGTTAAAAAAGTACAGTATAATTTGTACTGTTAACAAGTGGATTTAGGCATTCAAAGATGTCTCTGCATCAATTTAGGTGGTACCGCGGAAGTTTACCTTTCGTCCTATTATATTATAGGATGAGAGGTTTTTTATTTGAAATTAAATCAATGAGTGTAGCAATTACACTAGATATCTAAGAAAGGATGATTAAAATGGATCATATAAAACTAGCAGATTTACTGCTTCCAAGCATTGACAAAACACCAGAATACTATATAAATCTTTATCCAAAAAGAACACTTAACCCTAATTCCATGGTTACAAGATACGCTCCAAGTCCTACTGGTTTCCAGCACCTTGGAGGTGTATTTGCGGCTCTTATATCTGAACGAATCGCTCACCAAAGTGAAGGAATATTCTACTTTAGAGTAGAAGACACTGATAAAAAAAGAGAGGTAGTTGGTGCCATTGAAGATAGCATTAATACTCTACGTAATTTCGGAATTTATTTTGATGAAGGCGTTGTGGATTCTAATAACGAGAAAGGTTCTTATGGACCTTATAAACAAAGTGATAGAATGAATATATATCATACCTTCATAAAGGATTTGATAAAAAAAGGCTTGGCTTACCCTTGCTTTTGCACGGAAGAAGCTTTAGATACCACCCGAAAAATTCAAGTTGAGCTTAAAATTAATACAGGCTATCATGGAAAATGGGCTATTCATAGAAATGCAAATTTCAATGAAATTAGTGATGAATTATCAAAGGGAAAGCCTTTTGTTATAAGACTTAAATCACCTGGCGATCCAAATAAAAGAGTAGTTTGTAATGATTTAATTAAAGGTACTATAAGTATGCCAGAAAATGATCAAGATATTGTAATCATGAAGACTAATGGGCTTCCAACCTATCATTTTGCTCATGCTGTAGATGATTACTTGATGAGAACAACCCATGTAATACGTGGCGAAGAGTGGCTTTCTTCTCTTCCTATACATTTACAATTATTCGAAATACTAGGTTGTACTCCTCCAAACTATGCTCATATACCTACAATAATGAAAATGGATGGAACATCAAAGCGTAAGCTCAGTAAAAGAAAAGACCCTGAAATTCGCGTAGATTTTTATAAATCGGAGGGCTATCCTTTTATATGTGTAACTGAGTATCTTATGAATTTGGTCAACTCCAATTTTGAAGACTGGAGATCCGCTCATTCAAGTGAGCCTTATACGGACTTTAATATTACCCTTGAAAATATGAGCAAAAGTGGCGCGTTATTTGATATTTTAAAACTTAATGATGTTAGTAAAAATATTATAGCTGCTATGAATTGCAATACTGTTTATAAACTTTATCTTGCCTTTGCTAAAGAGTATGATACTACAATTGCAACTTTGTTAATGGAGAATGAAGATTACGCAAAGAAAATATTTAATATTGAGCGTGAAAATGAAAAGCCAAGAAAGGATTTTGTAAAGTGGCTAGATGTAAAAGAGCATATTGAATACTTCTTCGATGACCTTTATAAAAATAGCATTAGTAATAGTTATAATTTCCCTAATCATATACCACTTGAGGAAGTGAAAAGAATCCTTGTTAGTTATGTAGATATATATAATCATTGTGATGACAAAAACGCTTGGTTTTTAAATCTTAAAGAGCTTTCTGCCAAACTAGGATATGCAAAAGATGCAAAAACTTATAAAAAAAATCCTAAGCTTTATAAAGGTCAAGTTTCTGATGTTGCTACAGTTATCAGAGTGGCTTTAACTAATAGAACAAAAACTCAAGATTTATACGAAGTAATGCAGGTTATGGGTGAGAACCGTGTTGTTGAAAGGTTAAGCCAACGTTTTATATAGAAGCTAAAAGGTATGGTCTCCTTTAGCACAAATATATTTAATATTATCACCTTAGCACCTAACTTGCCACTTGCCACCTGGGTGGCACCTATTTTTTAATTATTAATGTTGACAACTGTCTTTAAAAACATTAATATGTTAATATAAAGATTATTCATGGACTACAAAATTATATATGTAGAGGGAGTAACTTCCTGTTTTTTCAAACAGGTTCAAAGTCGTCACCACGGATTAAATCCCGGCTTTGATAACTTCTAAAGTTTAGTGAGACTCTAC
>CALJTN010000021.1 GCA_937976175.1 uncultured Clostridiaceae bacterium
GTGTATGCAAAAATTAAATCAAGTAATAAAGATGCTTCTAAAAAGAATCAAACTACATTAGATATCCTTAAAAGTCTCATAAAATGACAACTTAGAGGGAATCTATTTGAAGGAATACAAAAAAATAAAAAAAATATAGAAAAGCACTAAAGTAATCCAATAAGAAGTCGATATATAGTATGAAAAATAAGAGTTAAATGGCCAAATAACTTTTAGTAAAAAAATAAAAAGGGCATGGATGCCCGATACAACTCAAGGAGGAATTTATTATGATTATAAATCACAATATGTCAGCAATCAACTCACAAAGACAAATGTACAAAACATCTACAGCTCAATCAAAATCAACAGAAAAATTATCATCTGGTCTTAGAATTAACCGTGCTGGTGATGACGCTGCTGGTCTTGCAATTTCTGAAAAAATGAGAGGACAAATCTCAGGTCTTAATCAAGCTTCTCGTAACGCACAAGATGCTATTTCTCTTATCCAAACAGCAGAAGGTGCTTTAGATGAGCAACATTCAATGCTTCAACGTATGAGAGAACTTGCTGTTCAAGCAGATAATGGTACAAACACAGCTGAAGATCGTAAACAAATTCAATCAGAAATTGATCAATTAAAAGGTGAGATTACAGCTATTACACAAAAAACTGAGTTCAATACTAAGAAATTATTAAATGGAGATCAAGACTTCAAATCAGCTTCTGCACTTACTAAAGCAGGTTCAGCACTAACTTTAAAAGCATCTGTATCAGCAATGAAAGCTAGTATTGCTGAAAGAAGAGCTTCAATAGAAACTAAGCTAGAATCAGTGGCTACTAAGCAAGCTTCGATAGATACAAAAATTGCAGAACGTGATAGCAAGGGTATTGGTACTGCTTCTTATGCGGCACTTGATGGATCGGTTGCGAATTTAACAATTAGCTTAGGTGTAATGCAAGCAAGTATTGCTACAATACAAAAATCAGTAGACGACAAAATAGAATCAATAGCAACTAAACTAGAATCAGTTTATGATGTACAAGCTTCGGCAGATACTCTCTTACTTCGTGATGAAAAAACTGGAGATGCTAGTGGTGGATTAACTTTCCAAGTAGGAGCTAACTCGGGTCAAACTATCAAAGTTGGTATTAGGAGTATGAAAGCATCTGACTTAGGGGTTGATGATGTCGATGTATTAAACCCAACCACTAATGATGGAATAGCTTCTAATCTTGATAAAATTGATAGAGCCATTAATATGGTATCAACACAAAGAAGTAAACTTGGTGCAGTTCAAAACCGTCTTGAACATACTATTTCTAATGTAGATAATGCAGCTGAAAATATTCAAGCATCTGAATCTCGTATTCGTGATACAGATATGGCTAAAGAGATGATGAATCTTGCCTCTAAAAATGTATTAGCACAAGCTACACAAGCCATGCTTGCACAAGCTAACCAAAAGCCAAACCAAGTACTTCAATTATTACAATAAAATATTTAACAAAAGAACGGGCTGCGTATGTAGCCCGTTTTTTGTTAAATATTTTTAAAAACTCTAACAAAAAATGCGATTATATCCGATATATGATATAACGAGATAAAATAAAAAGTAAATTAAAGGAGCGTTGGAAGATGATGGTCGGGAATAATGGGATAAGTAGCAGTAATATAGAGGATAATGTTCAAAGTAGCAGCTACAGGCAAACAAATACAGAAGGACCGAAAAAGCCATTACTAAATGAAAGACCTACTATAGAAAACAAATTAGAGACTTCAAAAGAAAGTTTAACAGGGCAAGATGCAGAAGGAAAAAAGAAAGCTTTACTTCAAGTCCTTGAAAAAGAAGATAATAAAATACAAGGTAAAACAACTAGTTTAGAATTTGCAATGCACGAATCAACAAAGCAAATTATGGTAAAAGTAATTGATAATAATACACATGAAGTTGTCAAAGAAATTCCTTCTGAGAAAATATTAAATATGATTGCTAAAATGATGGAATTAGCTGGACTTTTTGTAGATGAAAAACGTTAAGGAGGATGACATATGGCGATAAGTACAGGTAAAGTACAATTTACAGGTTTAGCATCAGGACTTGATACTGATGCTATTGTAAAGGCGATGTTAAGTACCCAGCAAGCGAGAATTGATACAGTAAATCAAAAAAAAGTTTTACTAGAGTGGCAAAAAGAGATATGGACAGAAACTAATAAGGCCATTAATAAATTTCAAACAGACTTTGTTGATAAGTTAAGATTTGAGTCTACTTTTAATGTCTCTAAAGCTACAAGTTCAAGTACTGCTGTTACAGTAACAGCTAGTGGAGAGGCGGCAGAAGGACTTCACGAGCTTACTGTAGAAAAACTCGCTGCAGGTGTATTTGTAGCAGGAGAGATGAATTTAGAAGCGGGCGTTGATGTATCAGCTAAATTAAGGGATTTAATAGGGTTAACCGCGAATGAAGTACTTAAAATCAATGATAAATCTGTTATCATTACAAAAGATGATACCTTACAAACCGTAGTAAAGAAAATAAAAGAAGCAGATAGTAGTCTCGATGTAAGCTTTGATACCAAAAATAATAAACTTTTTATTTCAACAAAGCAAACAGGAGAAAGTGCGAAACTAAAAATAGATACAGCTGGTGGGGGAGTATTAGATCGCCTCGGCTTTAGCAATATGAATACACACGGTACCAATGCAGAATATACTTATAACGGCACAGTTTCATTAACTTCAGAATCTAATAATATACAAATCAATGGCTTGAATATCAACTTGAATGATACGACTGCAGTAGGGGAAAAGATAAAAATTCAAATAAGTAAGGATACAGATAAAGTAGTAGAGTTTATGAGCAAATTTGTAGAGGCCTATAATACATTAATTGATGATTTAAATACCAAATTATATACTAAGTCAACTTCCTCAAAACCACTAGCGGATGCAGAAAAAGAGAAAATGACAGATAAGCAGATAGAAGACTATGAGGCCAATATTAAGAAGACCTTATTAAGACGTGATGAAAGTCTAAGGACCCTTGTGGGTACCATGCGTTCTGATCTACAGTCAGTCGTTAAGGGAAATGCTTTTGGTAGTCTTTCAAAAATAGGTATTACCACGGGTTATTATTCAGAAAAAGGAAAGCTTACACTAGATAAAGATGAGCTGAAAAAGGCCTTAGAGGAAAACATAAATGGAGTTATGGAATTATTTACAAGTAAAGGAACTACCAATGTAAGTGGTAAAGTATCTAATAGAGGAATAGGAACTATTTTAGACAGTAGCTTTAAGGCATTAGAAAAAAGCATAAAAGACACAAGAAGTTATGATTCTTTTTATAATGATAAGTTACTCCAAGATAATATTAAAACATCGAAAGAGCGCATTTATGATTTAGAAAAAAAATATAGCAAAATGGAAGCCATTTATTACAAAAAATTTACAGCGCTAGAGAAAGCTATGACACAAATGAATACACAAGGGGCTAGTATTAGTAGCTGGCTACAATAGGAGGCAAAATGTTAAGTACTCAAGTTCAAAAATACCAACAAAATGCAGTAATGACTGCCAGCTCTGCTGAACTTACTTTGATGTTATATAATGGGGCAATCAAGTTTTGTAATATAGGATTAGAAACTATAGAGAAAAAAGATGTGCAAACGACTCATAAGTATATTGTCAAAGCTCAAGATATTATACAGGAATTATATGCTACCTTAGATGATACATATCCTATTTCAGCGGAGCTTAAACCTTTATATGAATACATAGGTTATTTATTAATAGAAACCAATATCAAGAAGAGTTCAGAAAAATTATTAGAAGCAAAACAATTGATCGAGCAATTTAGAGATCTATGGAAGGAAGTTATGAAACAACCTCATTAAACAGCATTAAAGTACATAATAAGAACAGGAGATAAAATGGAGATACAGGTAGAAGCATTAAGAGACGCATTAGAATATACTGAAAAATTATATCTGGGTACAAAAAGGGCTATTGTCTTATTGAGACAAAAAGATATTCAAGCAGGATATCAATTAATAGTTCAAATTACAGAAGGATTAGGATGGTTAGGAGATGTTCTAAGGTTAACACAAGATATTCAAATACAAAAAGTGAATACACTTGAAGTTAACCATTTATTACGAGTGCTGATAGAAGCTATAGAAAATGAAGATATAGGATTATTAGCTGATGCCATGGAGTTTGAATTATTAGAACAACTCAACAAATGGATGATGGCAATCCAAGTAAATGTTAATGCTTATGTAGAATAGGAGGATGATGACTTATAACACTACAAACTGGACGACAAGAATTGTTAGAGACATTAGAGTACAGCATTGAATCAGCCTATAAGGAGGATGGCTATACACTAGCAGTATATAGTGAGAATAAGAAACGCTATATTTTAAGCAAATACTATCCTAAAAAAGATGCACTTGCCCATTTAAAAGATGATTTTAGAAATAAACAGACGATTTGGGTGCTCATTGGCTTTGGTATGGGATATATGGTGAGAGAACTTTTAGATAAAGTTGGAGAAGATGTACAAATTATTGCTATTGAGTTAAATGACCAACTTTTACAAGATCAACTGGAAATAGCAAGTGATTTAAAGCAGCGTAATAAGCCTAATTTACAATTTTTTGTAGGGAGTGATAAAGAAAAGTTAGCATCAATCTTAAATAACACTATCCCAAGAACAGAACTTTATAATGTACAAGTTGTGACATTAGAAAGTTATTTAACTTATTATCCTCAATACTGTAAAACCATATTAAGTGTTATAGATAAATATTTATTAGAGAAGGTTATAGGAGTTAATACATCTCTTAATTTAAGAAGACAGGGCATTCAAAATACTCTTTCTAACCGTTATGCCATGCAAAAAGGATATGACTTATCGGTACATTGCAATAAATATAAAGGCACTCCAGCTTTAATCGTATCAGCGGGACCTTCTCTGGATAAGAATATTCATTTAATTAAAGAGTTTAAGGGGATTATTTTATGTGTAGGAAGAACCTTATCAACTGTTTTAGCACAAGGTATCAGGCCAGACTTTGTGGTATCAGTAGACCCATCAGATAAGATTTATGAAACTTTTGGTACAAGTAAAGTACACGATATTCCCCTTATTACTATAGTTGAGGGGAATGATAAAGTAGTCAAAACAAGTAATGGTCCTTGTTACTTAATGTATAACAGTGCTGTAGTAGCAAGTATACTTAATTTGAGGGTTAACCCGACATTAGCAATGAGTGGAACAGTGGCAAGTTTATGTTTAAGTACAGCCTGTTATATGGGATGCGAGCCGATTGTTTTTATTGGACAAGATTTAGCTTATACGGGTGATAAGAGACATAGTACATTAACTTCTGATAATTTAATTGGATTAGGTAACAATGATGTGAAAGCTTATGTACTTGAAAAAGAAATGAGATATATTAAAAGCTATGATGGTGGGGTGGTGCCTTCAGAAGCTGTATTGATTAGCTTTTTAACATGGATTCAAAGTTTTATTAAAGATAATCCGAGAACTTATATTAATGCAACTGAGGGAGGTGCTTTTATAGAGGGGGCTGTACATATGCCTTTGAAGGAATGTATAGCATGTTATTGCATAACAGAAAAGCCCGAAGTTTCTCATACATTATTTAAAGGCAATGAAAAGCAAGATGTGGATAAAAATATAAATGAAGCGACCGTAAGTCTCAACAAAATCCTTAAATTTAGCCGAACGCTTAAAGATGATTATAGTCAGCTAATAAAAGAGTATGAGGATTATAAAGGGCAACGAAAAAATCATATTTATAAAATAATGAAACTTATAGAAACTGGTGATGCGGCTATTCTAAAGGTATCTAACAGTGAAGGTTTAATCAAGATTTTATTAAGTGATATAGAACTGTTAATGGGGTTAGATGTGCAGAATAAGGAGCCTATTAATGAAACTGCTGATCAGAGGTTAGTAAGAAATTTACGTTTAAATCATATTTTCTATCAGCATTTAGAAGAGGGTATAGAACAACTTATAATGATTATAGAAGGAGCAATGAATCAGTGAAATATATTCCACTTTCTGTCCCACATTTAAAAGGTAAAGAAAAAGAATATGTGATAAATGCTATTGATAAAGAGTGGGTATCTACGGCGGGAGCTTATATAACAGAGTTTGAGGAAAAGACAGCTAAGTATTTAGGTGTTCAAGGAACAGTAGCCTGTCAAAGCGGAACAGCGGGCTTGCATTTAGCCTTACGTTTAAGTGAAGTGAGTCAAGGTGACGAAGTGCTTGTGCCAACGCTTACTTTTATTGCAGCTGTCAATCCAGTTTATTATATGGGTGCTCATCCGGTATTTATGGATTGCGATCATACATTAACTTTAGATGGAGATAAGCTGGAAAAATTTATTAAGACTGAGTGTGCATGGGAGAAAAAGCAATTAATTAATATAAAAACTAATAGACAAATTAAGGCCATTATAGTTGTTCATGTATTTGGAAATTGTGCAGATATGAAAAAAATAATAGATATAGCGAAAAAGTATCATTTAAAAGTCATTGAAGATGCTACAGAGGCATTAGGAAGCTATTTTACTCAAGGGAGATATCAACATAAATTTTTAGGGACTATAGCTGACTTTGGGGTGTACTCTTTTAATGGGAATAAAATCATTACAACGGGTGGTGGCGGTATGCTAGTTGCTAAAGACAGTGAACACCTTAAAAAGGCTAAGTACTTATCCACCCAGGCCAAAGATGATGAACTTTATTATCTTCATCATGATATTGGCTATAATTATAGAATGACAAACATACAGGCTGCGATAGGTGTAGCACAGCTCGAGCAATTAGAACAATTCATTAAAACCAAAACACAAAATTATCATTTGTACAAAACCTTATTAGCAGACTGTGAGGCGATAGAAATATTGCCTTTTAGTAAAGAAATAAGAGCGAATTATTGGTTTTATTCCCTGTTACTAAAAACAAATCAGCATAGTATAGAAGAAATAATAGCTACTCTTGAAAATGAAGGGATTCAGACAAGACCAATTTGGGGCCTCATTCATGAGCAAAAACCTTACCTATCGGAACAAAGCTATGCTATAGAGCAAGCTATTTATTATAAGCAGCATATTATCAACCTACCTTGTAGTTCAAATCTGAGTACACAAGAAGTAACTTATGTAGCAGAAAAAATAAAAAGCCTTTTAAATAGATGAAGTTAGGGGGAGAAGGGTGAGAACAGAGTATTTGACACAGTTATTAAGTATAACCAAAGAACAAAATAAGGCTTTACTAAATGATGATTATGAAAAATTTATAGTATTACTTCAAGAGAGACAAGTATTAATTGATCAAGTCAATACAGAGATCCCATTTCAAATTGTGCCTCTCAGCGAAAGTGAGCGTATGATTGTGAAGGAAATAGAAAGTTTAGATAAGCAAAATCAAAAAGAGTATAGGCAACAGCTAGAACTTACTAAACTAGAACTAAAGCGCATCAATGAGGCTAAAAGACAAAACGACCAATACATTGACCCCTATTCTGCAATAGGGAGTGGCTTTAGTTTTGATCACAAATAACGCTTAATGGAAATAGAAAGGGGGATTAAGATGGATATAGGGCGTATTAGTATCCCTCCTGATATGGCAATAATAGAAGCTATTAAACAAATGGATGATACCGCAAAACAAATATTACTGGTAGTAGAGCATGATATTTTAAAAGGCGTTATAACAGATGGCGATATCAGAAGATGGATTTTAAAAAGAGGAGACTTACAGCAGCATGTTGCTTTGATGATGAATACCAATCCTACAGTTATTACCAGTAAAAAAATATATCGAGCTGAAAAAATTATGTTATACAATAAGATTCAAGCTTTACCCGTCGTAGATGAATATTATAAACCGATTGATATCATATTTTTTAACAGCCTGTATAAAAATGAGGAGCAACCGATTCAACCAATAGAACTGCCTGTAGTTATTATGGCAGGAGGTAAAGGCACAAGATTATATCCTTATACAAAGATTTTGCCTAAACCACTTATTCCAATTGGTGAGATGACTATTTTAGAAAGAATTATGCAACAATTCGAGATGTATGGATGTAACAATTTTTTCATTACAGTTAATTATAAAAAAAATATGATAAAGAGCTATCTTCAAGATTGCAATTGCACAAGTAATATAGAGTATGTAG